>JANYER010000049.1 GCA_025359825.1 Granulicella sp. | reverse complement strand
CTCCCAAAAACAGTTTGTAGTGGAGAGTGGATAGTGGTTAGTAAACCGCTTGAACAGGCTTTCTATCTCTCCACTCAGCAAGGCTGTTGCCTTTATTACTAACTCACTACTACCAACTACCCACTGTCCTTATGGTTTGACGAGGTCGCCGTACATATCGGGTCTGCGGTCGCGGTAGAACTGCCAGGTCTTGCGGACTTCGGCGATGATATCGAGGTCGAGGTCGGAGGTGACGATCTCGTCTTTATCGCGGGAGGCTTGTGCGAAGATCTGGCCGCGCGGATCGCAGAAGTAGCTCTGACCGTAGAACTCACCGATGTTCCATGGCGCTTCTGTGCCGACCCGGTTAATGGCTCCGACGAAGTATCCGTTGGCGGCTGCGTGGGCGGGCTGCTCGAGCTTCCAGAGGTACTCGCTAAGACCGGCGACGGTGGCAGAGGGGTTGAAGACGATTTCCGCACCGTTGAGGCCAAGTGCGCGTGCACCTTCAGGGAAGTGGCGGTCGTAGCAGATGTAGACGCCTATTTTGGCGATGCCGAGATCGAAGACGGGATAGCCAAGGTTGCCGGGGCGGAAGTAATACTTCTCCCAAAAGCCGGGTGCCACCTGCGGGATGTGGGTCTTGCGATACTTGCCGACGTACTCGCCCTTGTTGTTAATGACTGCGGCGGTGTTGTAGTAGACGCCCTCTTCTTCGACTTCGTAGACGGGGACGACCATGGCGATGCTGAGCTCTTTGCAGAGGGCCATCATGAGCTGCGTGGTGGGGCCTTCGGGGACCTTCTCGGTGGTGTCATACCAGCGAGTGGTCTGCTCGGCGCAGAAGTAGGGGCCGTAGAAGATCTCCTGCAGGCAGACGATCTGGGCGCCGTCTTTCGCGGCGGTGCGGATCATGGCGACGTGCTTGTCGATCATGGCCTGCTTGATCTTGGGGAGCGGGCTTTCGGCGGGCTCCACGTTTCTTGCCTGGATCAACGAACAGCGGACGATACGGGCCATGCACTTCACCTCACGGGAACCAACGAAACCTGACGGCTTGAATCTGGCGACTGCAATCTGGAGTCGTGATTCTACATCGTTGGCGAGGGATGCTAAACGGACGAAAGGGTTAGCCCATAGTTGGCTAACCCCTTCGGTGAAGCTTTTCCGGTCCGCCGCAGACGGACTGGAAAGAGAAGCATGGAGGAGGAGGCTCTTTCGGCACGGCTGAAGCCGTGCCCTTCCACGCCTCGATATGTCGTGCCAATCCATATCCCCGGTACGTCTTGCCCTTCCACATGTCGGAACAGACCAAGGTCTCGAGCTAGACGCCGGTGATGAGTTCCTTGTAGTCCTCGCGTACCGGGGTGAAGACGTCGAGGACTTCTGACTCTTCGAGGGCCGAGGCCTGGTGGTCGACTCCGCCATCGACAACGAAGCTCTCTCCGGCGCCTACGGTGAAGGGTGCTTTGCCGGCGATCTCGACCTGGATCTTGCCCTGGACGACGTAGACCAACTGCTCGTGCGGGTGCTGGTGTTTGGCACCGACCCACCCCTTCTCAAAGAAGTGGCGAATCAACATCAGCCTCTCGTGGTGGGCGAGCACCTGCCGAATCATCCCGGGTTCGGGGGTAAAGCTCTTTACGTCTTCCGCCTTTACGACGGACATGTCTTTACTCATTGCTGCTCCTTCGTCGATCTTGATGTGCTTCACCATCCTCTACGAGGTGGCTTGGGTTGTTACTCAGTCCAATTTGGGCTACTCCACCCCCCCCTCCCCTCCTGTTTTGGGCAAGATATTTGTTATGAACAACATAGAGGTAGGCACTATCTCCAAAATCGTCCAAACAAAGGGGTTACGGGTAAAATCTTCCAAACAAAGGAGTTAGTGGAGGGTGTGGATTGCGTTCACTCCTTCTGCTTCTTATGGTTCTAGTTTACCAAGTGCACCATAACTAAAGACTCGTTTATTTTTGGGTTTTATCTGTTGATGGGGTTGGGGTTAAAGGGTGTGGGGGAGGTTCAGGGGCTTGACAGGATTTCTAGCGGGTTGTGATTGGGTCGAAGGGTTAGGGTGCGGGGGAGATTTAGCGCGGATCTTCAGTCCGCTGGATTTGGTCGGGGTTGGCACCTGGGGCTTTGCCCCAGGCTAGGGTAGCTCGGACTTTCAGCCCGAAGGGCTTGCTTGTTGTGAAGCTGGTTTGCGGGTGGAGGGCTTGCTTGGCGTAAAGCTGATTTGTCGGTGAAGGGCTTGCCAGACGAAGGTGATTCAAGTGCACCGGTGGTTTGATGTGATGCTGACTAAAGCGAAGGGGCTTGCTCCTCTTTGAGTGAGTATCAAGCCCTTACAGGTGTTGGCGGTCTACTTTTTGGTTGATTTGAGGCTGAGTTTGTTCATTTCTTCGCCGGCCATCATGAAGGCTCCGGTGCCGTAGACGTAACTGGATCCGGCGGTGAAGGCTCCTGGAGCTGCGCCGATGGGCTGGATGGCGCCGAGGCGTCCGTCGTCGTAGATGTGGGAGACGAGGCCTGCCCAACCCTTCCGGACTACGGGGCCGTACTTGGCTTCGGGGAGGACGTGGTTGTTGATGCCCCAGGCCATGGCGTAGACGAAGAAAGCAGAGCCGGAGACCTCGGGAAGGGGGTAGTCAGCTGCGTCGAGCAGACCGGGACGCCAAAGGCCATCTTCGCTTTGCAGTTCGGCCATTTTTGCGGCCATGGCTTTGAACTTGGCTAAGTAGTAGGGGCGCTTGGGATCGTTGGCGGGAAGCTCGTTGAGGGTGCGGACGATACCGCCCATGACCCAGCCGTTGCCGCGGGACCAGAAGATCTTCTTGCCGTTCTTCTCGCGCTTTTCGAAGTAGGTGGCGTCGCGGAAGAAGAGGCTCTCGTCCTTATCCCAGAGGAGATTGGCTGAGACCTCCCACTCGTGGTCCATATAGGTGCGGTACTTGGGGTCGCCGGTGATTTTGGACATGCCGGCCCAGACGGGGGGAGCCATGAAGAGGGCGTCGCACCACCACCAGACTTCCTTCTTAGGATCGTCGGGGACGAGCATTACCTTATCGAACTGGGCCCTGGTGGCGGCGAGGCGGATGGGGTCTTTCTTCTGGCGGTAGAGGGCGATGTAGGACTGGCCGATGGCCTGGTCGTCGGCATGGATCTGGCGGGGACCGAGGGTCCAGTTGTAGTGCTCGGCTACGCCTTGAACTTCCTTGCTGTAGCGATCGTCTTTGAGGAGATCGGAGGCGGCCATGAAGCCGGCGTACAGGGTGGCGTAGGTCCAGTCCTGGCTGGGGGTGTCGACGATCTGGGTGAGCTGCCAGTCTGCGACCTTTTTAACGGCGGCCCTGATGGCGGCGGATTTAATAGCGGGCGAGAGGTCGGTGGCCATGGGGCCAGGGTCGGCGGGGCTGCTGCCGGGCTTGGCACGCTGATCCATAGGGACAGCCTGCTGGGCTATCATGCCCGACGAACTCAATACGCCGGCCAATAGGGCCAGCGCTACTCCACGCTGTTTCAAACTCATGGGTTAGTTCTCCTCGTGCGTTTTGAACGCTTTCACCTGCGAAAAATTGGTTCAGGTTGACCCGACCATTCTGCCTTTCGCGGAGCGTGTGTGGCAAATGGATGGGTACGCGGTGGGCAGGACGTTGACATGGTTCTCCAGCCCTCCTACGGTGTTGGAGACCGGATTTTTTTAGATTCGATGGAGATTGAATGATGACACCTGAAGCTAACGTGACACCCTCTGGTACTGCCACATCGGATCGCTCGAATCGACGCAACTTCTTGATGGGCAGTGTGGCGTTGGGTGCGGCGGCTTTGCTGCCCACGGGATCGCGGGCTGCTGTTTCGGTCGCGCAGGGGACAGGTTCTACTGATGTTCGTGCGGAGTGGGTGCAGCATTTGAAGCGGGTGTCCGACCCGGTGCTGGAGGCATTGAGCCGTCGTGAGCTGCGGAAGCGGATGCCGGTGGAGTCCGTAAAAGGACTGGAGAAGGCGCGTAGTGTAGGCAGCCACCTGGAGGCGCTGGGGCGGTTGATGGCGGGGATTGCGCCGTGGCTGGAGCTGGAGCCTTCGGCGGGTGAGCCTGCGGCTGAGACGGCGTTGCGGAAGCAGTATCGGGCGTGGGCGCTGGAGGCGATTGCTTCTTCAGTGGATCCGAAGTCGCCGGACTACATGCGGTGGGGGGATTCGCAACAGACGCTGGTGGATGCTTCGTTTCTGGCGCTGGCCTTGCTGCGCGCTCCGAAGCAACTGCTGGCGCCGCTGGATGCGATGACGCGGCAACGGCTGGCGGTGGCTCTGGTGAAGGAGCGGGTGGTGACTCCGAACCATAACAACTGGCTGCTGTTTGCGGCGATGGATGAGGCGTTGCTGAAGGTACTGAACCTGCCCGGATATGCGTGGGACAAGCTGCGGGTGGACTATGGGTTGAGCGAGCACCATAACTGGTATCTGGGCGATGGTACGTATGGCGATGGGCCGCACTACCATGCGGATTTCTACAACAGCTTTGTGATTCAGCCGTATCTGCTGCAGTTAATGGATACGGTGGGGAGCGAGCTGCCGGCGTGGGAGGCGGACCGTGCGGCGATTGAGCGTCGGGCGCAGCGGTATGCGGCGATCCAGGAGCGGACGATTAATACGGACGGGACGTATCCGGTGATTGGGCGGTCGATTACGTACCGGTGCGGGGCGTTCCACCTGCTGGCGGATGTGGCGCGGCGTGATCTGCTGCCGGAGGGGATTAGTCCGGCGCAGGTGCGAGGTGCACTGACGGCGGTGATGCATCGGACGCTGGGCGCTCCGAATACGTTTGACGCAGGTGGGTGGCTGCAGATTGGGCTGGCGGGACATCAGCCGGGGCTGGGGGAGGAGTACATCTCGACGGGCAGTTTGTACCTTTGCAGCTTTGCGATGCTGCCACTGGGACTGCCTCCTGCGGACCCTTTCTGGGCATCGGCGGCGGCCCCGTGGTCCAGCCAAAAGATCTGGGCGGGGGAGAATTTCCCGGCGGACCATGCTCAGGATGAGTAGGGGGTGGTGATGAATCAGGCTCTTAATGGATGTGATTCATGGTCCACGGGACGCGCCAGAGGTATGAAAGTAAAGGAGTTATGGGAGTGGGTCTTATCCGGCCTCTTCAAGAGAGGTTTTCTCTCGCGTGTGAACTAGTTTTTTCACATGTGGTAGGACTTCCCGGTTGACAGCGATGTCGCGTAAGGCCTACCTTGCTTGACGGTAAAAAATAACATATTTGAAGGCCGCGAATCATAAGAGCCCCAAGTGTTAAGCCATACTGCATTCGCTTTCAGGAGGAAACATGTTTCAGAAATTCTTAAAGACAATTTTGTCTGGATTTGCCTTGGTGCTCCTTGGCTTGTCCCCATCCGCACTGCACGCGCAAAGCTCTTTCGGTCAGATCTCCGGTACAGTAACGGACGCATCTACCGGCGTTGTTGCTGGTGCGACGATCACTGTGACTAATGTCGATACGCATAACGTTCGTACGGTAACCAGCGACGACAGCGGAAGCTATTTGCTAACGAACCTGCCGATTGGTTCGTACACGGTGGAGATTGCGAAGGCCGGCTTTCGCGGTGAGAAGCGGTCGGGCGTCACGATCAGCGCCGACGCGAAGCTCACGACCGACTTCCTTCTGGTTGTAGGTGGTACTACCGATACGGTGACCGTCTCGGCGGTTGCGGGCGAGACGCTGAACACGACATCTGGTGAAGTATCGCGCGTTATCGATGCGAAGCAGGTCGAAAACCTGGCGCTGAATGGACGTAACTACACACAACTTTTGACGCTGGTACCCGGCGCAGTTGTGACCAACCCTGACATTTTTTCGGTTACGACGTCGCTTGCATCGGGCAACCAGACGATCAATGGCAACCGTTCGGACACGAACAACCTGACAGTAGATGGTGCATACAACCAGGTAGCTGGATCGAATGGCTCGCTGATGAACAACGTCGGCCCTGACTTTATCCAGGAAGTGAAGATCAACACGTCGAACTCGTCGGCAGAGTATGGCCGTACCTCGGGACCGTCGTTCAACATCGTGACGAAGTCGGGCAGCAACCAGTTCCATGGCGGTGCGTTCGAGATCATCCGCAACAACTACCTGGACGCTACCAACTACATTGCCAAGCGCAAGACGCAGCTAATTTTTAACGACTTTGGATTTTTTGTTGGCGGACCGATTATCAAGGACAAGCTGTTCTTCTTCGTCGGTGAGGAGTGGAAGCGTCTTCGTCAGCAGGCTGTCCCGAGCACGTTTACGGTTCCGACCACAGCAATGCTGGCGGGCGACTTCTCCGCTCTTTGCACCGGCGCCAGCACTGCTGGTGTACCCAACACAATCGTAGGTGGTGTGTGCAGCAACCCCGGCGCTTCGACGCAGCTTTACTTTCCTGGCACAGCAAACCCGATTCCGAACAACAACATCGCTTCGTTGATTACGACGGACGGCAAAGCGATTTCGAATGTGTACAAGCTGATCACGGCGCGAGGGCTAAGCTTCCGCGACGGCGGCATCCCTTCGAACAACCTGACGCTCGCACCGACTAACCCGCTGAACTTCCATCAGGACCTGTTCCGCCTGGATTGGTCAATCAGCCCGAAGCACTCGATGTACGGCCGTTGGATTCATGATGCGAACACGTTGACGGACCCCTTCGGTACGTTTGCGAATGGCGGTATTTTGAACACGACGCCTACGATCCGCAACCGTCCCGGTCAGAGCTACCTGTTGTCCTACACATGGTTCATCCATCCGAACCTGATCAATCAGGCGCAGGTGAATACGAGCTGGGCCGCGCAGCGTATTCCTCCTACAGGCGACCTGTGGAAGCGTGAGACGTATGGCTTCCAGTACGCGAAGCTGTATCCGACCGCCGGTCCTTATCCGAACGGCATTCCGCAGGTGAATATCAGCGGGTATGCGGGCATGCAGGGACCGAACTTCGCGTTGGCCTCTCCTTCGACGGACATCCAAATTGCAGACAACATTACGTGGCTGAAGGGCAACCACAACCTGAAGGCCGGTGTAGTCGTGATCCGCGACCGTGTCGACCAGAACGGCCGCCCTACGTACACGGGTACGGCAAACTTTACCCCGTCGAGCGGCAACTGCAAATCGACGAGCTCAAACACAACGTGTAACTCACTGGCTGACTCGTTCCTTGGAAATTTCAGTTCTTACTCGGAGGCGAGTGCTGACCCGACCGGGCACTTCCGGTTCACGCAGCCTGAGGCTTATGTGCAGGACTCGTGGAAGGTGACTCGTAAGCTGAGTCTGGAGCTTGGTCTTCGCTGGCAGGGCATTACCCCCTGGTACACGCAGGGTAATAACATCGGTAACTTCGACCCGAGCGTATATAACCCGGCCAACGCTGTAAAGATCATTGCGACCGGCCCCACTGCCGGAAGAATCGATCCGAATGGCGGCGGTAATCCTTACAACGGATTGGTGCGAGCTGGTGACGGCGTTCCTGCCGATCAGGTGAAGCGCGTGCCGAATGTCAATACGGCATTGTTCCCGTTCATCCCGTCGGGTGCGCCACGCGGTCTTTACAACATGAACGGTGCGTTTGGTCCTCGTTTTGGCTTTGCGTATTCGGTCAACGACAAGACGGTCATTCGCGGCGGCGGTGGGTTGTTTTACTATCGCGCGCAAGGCAACCTGATCTTCAGCCAGGTGAACATTCCGCCTTTCCTTTCCACGACCAACCTGGACTTCGGCAACCTGTCTACGCTGACCAGCGCGTCAACGGCTGCTACTGCCCTGGGTGGCATCAACGGAATCGACCCCACCAGCAAGAACCCTTACACCTATCAATTTAGCTTTGGTGTACAACGTCAGATCACGAAGTCCACTCTGATGGAAGTTAACTATGTTGGCAGCTTGTCGCACCATCAGCTGGCAACGCCGAACATCAACTTCCCGAGCCTGAGCGTTGTGGCTGCCAACCGCGCAGCTGTACCCCAGATTACGAATACGAATTACTCGAATCCGTATAAGGGCTTTACGGGTATCGGCATGAACCGTTTTGCGTCGAACTATAACTACAACTCGCTGCAGGTATTTGTCGCGAAGCGTGCCGGAGTTATCACGTCGACGCTCGCCTATACCTTCTCGAAGGCGTTGGGAGACTCGAACGGCAACAACCAGACGCTGGAGAACTGGAGTGTCTCGCGGTACAACTACGGGTATCTGAGCAATGACCGTCGCCATGCGTTTGTAGCGACGTTCGTTATCCAGGCTCCTGAGCTCCGGGGACGTAACTTTGTGGTCCGAGAGACTCTGGGCGGCTGGCAGATCAGCGGCGTAGCCCGTTTGCAGAGCGGTGCTTACTTCAATGTGCAGGCGGTTTCTGCGCTAGGTGTGGGTAACGTTCGTCCGGACATTACCCCCGGTGCGAAGATCGTTGCCGGCAATCATGCAGGTCAGTTGGGCTATGTTTGCGGTGCGGTGGTTGGCGGGTCGAACCAGACTGGCTGCGCTGCTCCGTTCACGATACCCACCGGATCGAACTACGGCAGTGCACCATATGGAGCTGTGCAGGGCCCTGGCCTGGCGCAGACCGATGCGACGCTGTCGAAGTACTTCCCCATCACAGAGCGGGTTCGTTTCAAGTTCCAGGCTGATGCGTTCAACGTATTGAACCGCACGAACTTCTCAGGCATGAACCTGACGACCACCAGCTCCAACTTCGGTACGGTGTCTGGGGCTTACCCGCCACGCCAACTACAATTGGGTGCGAAGCTCAGCTTCTAACCAGCTGGAGTAAAAAATACCTAAAGCAGTACTAAGTAGTTAAGCTACATTGATTGTCGGCCTGAGGGTTCTATCCCTCGGGCCGATTTTTTTTGCTACGGGGGCTGAAGTGGTTCCGGCTGGAAGCTGTGCGAGGGTGGATGGGTATCGATGGCAGGCCATTTGGAGCTAGCTCTCTGAAACATAAAGGGTAACTGGTGTAGAGCCTGGATATGTGCCTGCTGAAGTTACAAGATGAAATGCGGAGAATAGAGCCATGCTGGCAGGGTTATTGGGGTTGTGGCGCGAGGACTTGAGGGCTTTGCAACTTTCGTGTGATACCTATGCAAAAAAGTGCGGGTTACTTTCGAGGTGACTTTGAAGTGATGCCAGGCTCGAACGAGGACCCTCCCCATGACTTACCTTTCGTCCCGCGCCCTACGTTGTGTCCATGGATTATTCGGAACCAATGCGGTCCGTGCTGCCCTGCTAGCGGGGTTGGCTATGACCTGTGCGACAGCCCAAGCCGCGAGCCCTACGGCTACGACCCTGGCGATCTCTGCTACGTCGGTCCCGTACAAGAACCCGATCACGTTGACGGCTACGGTGACCTCGGGCGGCGCGCCGGTGACGGCCGGGCTAGTGCTGTTCTGCGATGCGACGGCGCCTATCTGCGAGAACAACTCTGCGCTTGGGCTGGCGCAGCTTACCTTTCCCGGTGCGACGGCGAAGCTGAAGCTGGGCAGCGGCCCGCTGGGCGTCCATAGCTACAAGGCTGTCTACCGAGCGAACGCTACATATACGGCGAGTACGTCGAACACGGTGTCGTATACGGTGAGCGGCACGTACTCTTCGGCGACGGCGATCGGCTCGACGGGTTCGGTGGGGAACTACACACTTTCAGGCACGGTGGCGGGTATTGGCTCGGGTCTGACGGGGCCTACGGGAAACGTAGCGTTTCTGGACGCGAGCGCGGGCAACAATCTGCTGGGGACGCAGCCGCTGGGATCGGCGGCACTGAGCAATGCGTTTGTATCTGCGCCGAACTCTCCGTTTGCGATTGCAACCAGCACGACGACGCGGCGGTCGGTGGCGATTGCATCAACATACCTGAGCGGCGATAACAACCTGGACGTGGTGACGGGCGATGCGTCGCAGACCGTGACCGTGTTGCTAGGCAATGGTGACGGCACGTTTAAGCCGAAGGTGAACTATCCGGGATGCCCTACGGGCAAGGCGTTGAAGATTCTGCTGGCGGACCTAAGCCGCGACGGCAACTCGGACATTGCGTTGGGCTGCTCGGACGGAACGAATGGCAGTCTAACGATCTTGCTGGGCAATGGCGACGGGACGTTTCAAGCGCCGGTGAGCTATACGGCTGGCGACGTGGCGGGTATTGCTACGGGCGACTTTAATGGCGACGGCATCTTCGACATTGCGGTATCGAACCATCTGCAACAGAACATCATGCTGTTTACGGGTAAGGGCGATGGCACATTCAACGCGCCGGTGACGGTGCTGACGCCTTCTGCCGAGTTGCATGATGTGGTGGTGGCGGACTTCAACTCGGACGGTAAGGATGACCTGCTGTACGCCGTGAATACGGCTGCGTCTGGCAGTCCGCTGTCTGACCTCTACCTGGCGACGGGTAAGGGTGACGGAACGTTTAATACTCCGATCCTGATTGCGTCCAAGGTGGGCGAGTTCCTGACGACTGGGGATACGAACTCGGACAACTTTCCCGACGTGGTGTCGACGACCATTACGGGAACTCCGCCGAATGTTGGTCCGAGCCTGTTTGTACTGCTGGGCAACGGAGATGGCACCTTTAAGCCGACGGTGACGTATACCTCGGATATTCCGTCGGACCCGCATCTTGCAGATGTGAACGGCGATGGTAAGGCGGACATTATCGCGGGCGGCAGCTACGGTGCGTTGGTGTACCTGGGCAATGGTGACGGGACGTTCCAGCCTTACATCGAGCCCACAATTGGCGACTTTGCGCTGACTTATGCGGTGAATGCAGGCGACTACAACAACGATGGCAACGCCGACTTGATTGGTACGGATGCTGATACTGCGCGGGCTGCGGTTTCGTTGAGTGAGGTACGGGAGTCTGCGATCTCTGCGGCGTTGACGGGTGTTGCGCTGTATCCGCTGGGTAGCGGTACACACGATGTAGATGCGAGCTACGCGGGCGATGCGATCTACCAGGGCAGTTTGTCTCCTACGATTCCGTTGCTGGCTGCACCTACGCCGACGACACTAACGCTGGGTGTTAGTCCGGCTGCGGCCACGCTGGCAGGGCAGACGGTGACGATGACTGCGACGCTGAACCCCTATGCTGTAGGTCCGCCGAATACGACGACGAACGGGCAGACGGTGAACTTCTATAACGGCAGCACGCAGATTGGTACGGGCACACTGGCGAGTGGCGTGGCTACGTTTGCCACGACATCGCTGCCAGCGGGAACGGATGCGCTGAAGGCGGTGTATCCGGGGGATGCGAACTACCTGACGAGCACGACGAGCACGGTGAATGTGACGGTGGCGAGCATTCTGCTCTCTTCGTCGGTGAATCCTTCGGCGTTCGGGCAATTGGTGACGTTCACGGCTTCGCTGGCTCCGGGTGAGACGGGGACCGTAACGTTCAAGGACGGTACGACGGTGCTGGGTACGAGTGCTGTGAGTGGTAGTGCTGCGACATACACGACGGCTGCGCTGACGGTTGGGCTCCACGATATAACTGCGATCTACAACGGCGATGGCAGCCATGTTGCGGCGACGTCGCCGGTGTTGACGCAGAAGGTGGATAAGGCGACGCCCGTAGTGACGGTAACGACCTCCGGGCCGAGTACCTATGGCTCTACGGTGACGATCACGACGACGGTTCCGGTGGGCACGACCGGGACGGTGACGGTGACCAGCGGCACGACTACTCTGGGTACGGGTACGGTCGATTCAACTGGAACGGTGACGGTTACTACGTCGTCGCTGCCGGTTGGAAGCGATCCGATTACGGCTTCGTATGGTGGGGATTCGAACAATAATCCTGCAACCGGAACGACGACGCAGACGGTGACGAAGGCTACGCCTACGCTGCCTGCGCCAGTGGTGAATCCGACGAGCCCGGTAGTGGGTACGCCGGTGACGATAACGGAGACGGTGCCGCCAGGAGTGACGGGGCCGGTATCGTTCTATAACGGCCCGACGTTGCTGGGGACTGCGCCAATTGTGGGCGGGACGGCTACGCTGACGACTTCTTCGCTGCAGCCAGGGACAGACACGATTACTGCGACGACGCCGGGGGATACGAATAACAATCCCGCGACTTCGCCGGCAACGACGGTGACGGTGACCAAGACGACGCCTACGGTAACGGTGACGACTTCCGGGCCGAGCACGTTTGGCACTCCGGTAACGATTACGGCTACGGTTCCGGCTGGTACGACGGGTACGGTGACGCTGACGAGTGGTGGCGTGACGCTGGGTTCGGGCACGGTGAGCGCGGGCGGGACTGTAACAGTGACGACTTCAAGCCTGCCTGCCGGTACGGATACGATCACGGCCAGCTATGGCGGGGATACGAACAATAATCCCGCGACCGGATCGACGACGCAAACGGTGACGAAGTCTACGCCCGCGGTAACGGTGACGACTTCCGGACCGAGCACTTCAGGATCGCCCGTGACCATTACTGCTACGGTTCCAACGGGGACGACGGGTACGGTGACGATTACTTCGGGCGGTACTACGATCGGCACGGGAACGGTGAGTCCGACCGGTACAGTGACGGTGACGACTTCGACGCTGCCGGTTGGAAGTGATCCGATTACTGCTACCTATGGTGGGGATTCCAACAACAATCCTTCGAACGGATCGACGACGCAGACGGTGACGAAGTCCACGCCTACTGTTGGGGTGACGACTTCTGGGCCGAGCATCGTTGGTGATCCGGTGACGATTACGGCGACGCTCCCTGTGGGCACGACGGGTACGGTGACGGTGACTTCGGGTACGACGACGCTGGGTACGGGTACGGTGAGCGCGGGGGGTACGGTGACGATTACTACGTCGAGCCTGCCGGTTGGCGTGGATCCGATTACGGCCAGCTATGGCGGCGACACGAACAATAATCCGGCTACGGGTACGGGGTCGCAGACGGTGTCGAAGACAACGCCTACGGTGACGGTGACGACGTCTGGGCCGAGCACGTATGGTTCGCCGGTAACGATTACGGTTGCGGTGCCGCCTGGTACGACGGGTACGGTTACAGTGACCTCGGGCGGGGTGACGCTGGGTACCGGCACGGTGAACGCAGGTGGCACGGTGACGATTACAACTTCGTCGCTGCCGGCCGGTACGGATACGATTACGGCCAGCTACGGTGGTGACTCGACGAATAATCCTTCGACGGGCACGACTTCGCAGACGGTGACGAAGACGAATCCCACTTCGACGCTGACCTCTTCGCAGAATCCCTCGACTACGGGTACTCCGGTGACGTTTACGGACACGCTGCCCACTGGTGTGACCGGGACAGTCACGTTTACTTCGGGCGGGACAGTACTTGGTACTTCTACGATTACAAACGGGGTTGCAACTTTGACGACCTCTACGTTGCCAACGGGTAGCGATCCGATCGTAGCTACATATAACGGTGATGCGAACAACGGCACTTCGATAGCGACGCTGACCCAGACGGTGAACAAGGGTACGCCTACGCTGACGGTGACGACGTCGGGGCCGAGCACGTTTGGGGCCCCGGTGACGATTACTTCTACCTTGCCGACGGGCACTACCGGTACGGTAACTGTGACTAGCGGAACGACTACGCTGGGTACGGGTACGGTTGGGGCGAACGGTACGGTGATGATTACTACGTCGTCGCTGCCGGTCGGCTCTGACCCAATTACGGCTTCGTACGGTGGCGATGTGGGGAACAATCCGGCTACGGGTTCGACTTCGCAGAGCGTCAGCAAAGCTACGCCCACGGTGACGCTGACCTCATCGTCGAATCCTTCTACGACGAACCAGCCAGTGACCTTTACGGCTTCGGTGCCGACAGGTGCGACTGGGACGGTTACGTTCCTGGACGGCAGCACGGTGCTGGGTACGGGAACGATTGTGAATGGTGTCGCTACGTTGACGACGGGATCGCTGACTGCGGGTTCGCATACGGTGATGGCTTCGTACTCGGGTGACGCGAATGACAACGCGGCTACTTCCGCTCCGCTGGAGCAGACGGTGAACAAGAACACGCCGGTGCTGCCGCCGCCGGGTGTGTCTTCTTCCAGTGTGGATGTTGGGACTGCGGTGACGCTGACGGAGACTGTGCCTGCAGGAGTGACGGGGCCGGTATCCTTCTATAGCAACGGTGTGCTGCTGGGGACTGCGCCGATTGTGAATGGCGTGGCTACGCTGGTGGCTCCTGCGCTGCCGGTTGGGTCGATTGCGATTACGGCTTCGACACCGGCAGATGCGAACAATAATGCTGCGACCTCTCCTGCCACTACGGTGACGGTGAACAAGACGACGCCGGTGTTGAGTGCGCCGACGGTGTCTAATCCGAATCCATCAGCAGGTACTCCTGTGACGATTACGCAGACGGTACCGACGGGAGTGACTGGGCCGGTGACGTTCTATGACGGCGGCACATTGTTAGGGACGGCGCCAGTGGTGAACGGCGTGGCAGTGCTGACGACTTCGGCGCTGCCGGTTGGTACGACTCCTTTGACTACGTCTACGTCTCCGGGAACTACGACGAACGCGGCGACCTCACCGGCGACGAGCATTACGGTAACGAAGGGGATTGGTGTTGTGGCATTGAGCTCCTCGGCGAATCCGGCGGCTTATAACCAGACAGTGACGTTTACGGCGCTTGCCAACACTGGAGCTACCGGGTCGATCACCTTTATGGATGGTTCGACGGTGTTGGGAGTTGGGGCGATCAATGCTTCGGGAATCGCGACGTTGACGACCTCTTCGCTGGCGATTGGATCTCACTCCGTTACGGCGGTGTTTAGTGGAGATACGAACTACTCTGCGGTTACGTCGGCGGTGCTGGTGCAGGTCGTGAGCAAGGTGCCGACGTTGATCACGCTGGGACAGAGCAGCGCGATGCAACTGGCTACGACCGGTGTGACGTTTACAGCGAATGTAACTGGGCCTACTCCGACGCCTACGGGAACGGTGACGTTCTTCGACGGCGAGACGGTGCTGGGGACTGCGGCGCTGAACACGAACGGCACGGCAGTGGTCACGCTGAGTGTGTCTGGCAACGCGGCGTTCACCACGAGCACGCTGGCTGCTGGATCGCACACGATCTCGGCGGTCTACTCTGGTGATGCGAGCTTCCTGGCCAGCAGTTCGCTGCCGATGACGAACATCGTGGCGGACTTTACCAACGTCGCTCAAGGCGTGGTGAAGCAGAGCATGTTCCCAGGTGGCACGACCAGCTACACGTTCCTAATGTCTCCGGTGGGGTCGTCTACCTTCCTGAGCGACACGAAGGTTACGATTGCGGGTCTGCCAGTTGATACGACGTATACGTTCTCTCCGGCGGTGATTCCGGCGGGTAGCGGACCGACGATGGTGACGTTGAGCCTGACGACCAGCAAGGCGCTGAGTGCTGAGAACCATGCACCTGCGATGCCGGGTGCAGGAGGAAACGGCCTGCCGATTGCGCTGGGTGTGCTGGGAGTATTCGGCTTCGGTGCTATCCGCCGGCGCAGAAAACAGATGCCTCGCCTGATGCTGCTGATGCTGCTCTCTCTTGCTTCGCTGCTGCCGATCGCTGCCATGACCGGATGCGCAGGTGGCTACTTCGCTCTCACCCCGACGACTTACAACATCCAGGTCACAGGAACACAGGGTCCGCTGCAACACACCGCAACCACAACCCTCATTGTCCAGTAGGAGATTTGCCTTGATCCACTTTGCCAGGGTTGTTCTGTTTACGCTCATCGTTGCTGCTTCCGGGATGCTGCCAAGCCTGTTGCATGGCCAGGCGCTCCCGGCGAGTGGTGGTGGCGGTGATTATGGTCTTGAGCCGGGAGATATTCCGCGCCGCGAGATCGGGTTCAACTACAACTACATCCATGCGAATGCACCGCCGGGGCAGTGTGGGTGCTTCTCACTAAATGGTGGGAGTGCTTCGGGGATTCTGAATATCCGTCCCCACTGGAGTGCGGTTGCCGACCTGACTGTGGCCCATGCGAACAACGTAGACAACACGGATCAGAGCATTACAATCATCAACTATCTGTTTGGGCCCCGCTACACATGGCGGACGCACACGCGGTATGTGCCGTATGCGCAAGTGCTGTTCGGCGGAGCGAAGGAAGATGTGAACTTCGAGTTCGTCATCAACCGGAACTCGTTCGGACTGAGCGCGGGTGGTGGCGTGACGACGCGGTTGAGCCGCCGGTTCGCACTGAATATCCTTCAACTGGACTATGTGTATACGCAGATTCCGAATGCGAGATCGAACCGGCAGAATAATATTCGCGTGGCTACGGGGTTGATCACGCGGTTCTAGTCTTCTATGCCAGCGAATGGTATGTCGTTCGTGGCATCATTGCAGTACATGTCCTGACGCTGTGGTTTGCGTTGCGATGACATGCTGCACCCTATGACCTCCTCACTGATGCTGGCTTTGTTCTCGTGCGCGCTGCTGGGTTTCCGGCACGGCTTTGACTACGATCACATCGCAGCCATTACTGACATTACGAGTGCGCAGGTGGGGGCGTGTTCCGATAAAGCTACGTCCAGGGCTATGTTTTTAGGGCTGATGTATGCGCTGGGCCATGCGGTGACGGTGGCGGCACTGGGGTGCCTGGTGATAGTGCTGCAACTGACGCTGCCGCATGGAATCGACCGCTGGGCTGAGCGGGTGGTGGGGCTTACGCTGATCGTGCTGGCGGTGTATGTGCTGGGCACGCTGGCTTCGGGGGATAAACATACTGCGCCCAGCTCGCGGGCTGCGCTGATGATTCAGGCGTTTCGGTGGGGGCGGCATCGGCTCATGAGGCGAGCGACTCCGTTAGCTTCGACGAAGTGGGAGATCAACGGGCCGGCTGCGTTTGGGGTTGGGGTGATCCATGGGTTTGGGGCAGAGACGCCGAGCCAGCTTGCGCTGTTTTTGATGGCTGCGAATCTTGGTGGGCGGGCGAAGGGTTTTCTGGGGCTCGCGGTGTTTCTGTTTGGGCTGCTGGTGATGAATACTCTGATGACTGCTTCGGCTGCGGGGGTATTCTCATCGACGCGGCGGCATCCTCGCTGGGTGCCGATTGTGTCTGGACTTACGGCGCTCTACAGCTTGGGGATTGGGGTCTTATTTTTGATGGGATCTGCTGATTTGTTGCCTTCGATTTCCAGCTAGCCATGTGCCGACTTAAATGACCAAGTCCTTCCCCTTCGATAGGCTCAGAGTCAAATGGAAAATTCTTACTCATTCGTCCTGGATACATCTAGCGCGGGTCTACAGCCCGCAGTGTAGAGGTGCTTAAGTCCTAGGGCTGTGCCCAGGCCACTGTAGCTCGGGCCTTCAGCCCGAAGACATAGCGGCGTGCCCTCAACAGCGGTGGGTTTTGCAGGATTTGGGTTTAGCTGGCTAGTTGGAAGACGGAGGCGAGAGCTTCCTGGAAGGCTTCGAGGATTTCGTCTTCGTCGGAGTGGCTGAGGCAGCTGGGGATGGCGAGGAGCTGGCTGCGTTCGAAGAGGTCGTCAGCGCGGGGGCAGGTGCCCTTGGCGTAGGTGTAGATGGAGTTCTGATTTTCTGTCAGAGACCAGGGCGAGCCGCGATAGTCGGTGCCGACCTTATGCACCAGGGCGGGGATGTTGTAGTAGATGTGCATGCCGTAGTCGGCGAGGATGACGTTGCTGGTCTCGGCGGATGCGGATGCGATTCCGAGGTCGCGGAGACGGTCGTTGACGGCGTGGGCGGAGGTGGCGTCGGGGAAGATGGTGATGAGGAAACAGCCGGTGTCGCCGTTGGGATCGATGACGCGGCGTAAGGAGAGTTCAGGGCATGTCTCGAGCCACTGGCGGATCTTGTACTTGCTCTGGTGCATACGATCGATAGTGCCGGGGAGCTTGCGGAGTTGTACGCGGAGGATGGAGGCGCGGAGCTCGTCGAGGCGGAGGCCACGTCCCCAGCCGTAGGAGGTGGTGTCGTCCATGAGGAGTTTGCCGGTGTCGCTGCGGGAGTAGCCTGCGTCATGCGATGCGACGGCGCGGCGGTAGAGCTCTTCATTATGGGTGACGACTGCGCCCGCTTCGCCGGAGCTCATGTTCTTGTTCATCTGGAAGCTGAAGATAGCCATGTCGCCGAAGGTGCCGACGCGGCGGCCGTCGATAGAGCCGCCGACGCACTGGGCGCAGTCTTCGAGCAGGAAGATGCCGTGCTGTTTGGCTACGGCGGCGAGGCGAACGATGTCAGCGGGTGCGCCACTCATGTGGACAGCGATCATGCCGACTGTGCGGGGTGTGATCTTTCGGGCGACGTCTGCAGGGTCGAGGCAGAAGGTCTCATCGATATCGGCGAGGACTGGAATAGCGCCGAGGTTGACGACGGCGGCGATGACCGAGACCCACATGTAAGCAGGGACAATGACTTCGCAGCCTGGGCCTACTCCGAGGGCGGAGAGGGCGGTGTGGAGCGCTGCGGTGCCGCTGGTGACGGCGACGACGTAAGGGATGTTGAGGAAGTCGGCGAACTCGGCTTCAAAGGAGCTGGTCTCTTTGAGAAGGTTCATGCCGTAGTAACGATAGAGAGACTTGCTGCGACAGACGCGGAGTGCGGCCTCGGTCTCTTCGTCGCCCATGGCATGGACGCCCGGGAACTCATCGGGGAGAGGCATAGTACGAATTTTGCGTAGGTGGAGATCGTCCATATACGGGCTGCTCCTGGTGAGGGATGGGCGCGCTGGCGGCTTAGAGTGCCGAAGGCGTCAAAATCTCCTGCCCTTTGTATCTTTCGATATAGACGAAAGTCAATGATTCTTCCAATGCAGAAGATTCTGGTTCGCTGGTGCGGTTGGAGAGGAAGCGACGGATTATGATGTGTAGCTGACGATGTCTCCTTTAGCCCAATCTCGAATTGTGAAGAAAAGCTCGCAGACGGAATTAGCAGTGCTGAAGTTGATTCAAATGAATCCAGCGACGTCGCGGGTCGAGCTTTCAACGTTATCGGGACTGAGCAGTGCAGCGATAACGGGTGTGATCGCTGGGCTGGTGCAAAAAGACTTTCTGGTGGAAGAGAGAGTGGTCGCGAAGATGATCGGGCGGAAGCGAGTGGCGTTGAGCCTGCGGCCAAGCCTTGGCTGTGTAATCGGAATCGACCTGGGGACGTTCAACCTGCGCATTGTGGTGACGGACCTGAACGGCGAGATCCTGGCGAGCCGGCAGGAAGAGACGGAGATGAGCCGCGGCCGCGAAGGAGTGTTGCAACGCTGCTTCACGCTTATACGGGAGACGCTGGTGTGCGCGAAGGTGAAGTGCTCCGATGTGCTGGGGATTGGGGTGGCGTTCTCAGGCGTGATCGATGTGCAGAAGGGGACCATCCTCTCGTACCCACGGCTGGGACAGGTGGAGCAGTGGAGAAATGTTCCGCTGAAACAGATTATCGAGGCTGAGTTTGGAGTGCCGTGTCTGCTGGAGGACAGCGTTCGTGCCGTGGCTACGAGCGAGAAATATCTGGGGGCTGGGCAGGGGCTAAAGGACTTTGTGTACGTAGATGTGGGGATGGGCGTGGGGGCTTCCATCTTCATTAATGGGCAGATCTACCGGGGCTTCAATGGGAGTGCCGGGGAGTTTGGGCATATGACCGTGGATGAGGATGGGCCGCTGTGCTGCTGCGGCAGCAGTGGCTGCCTGGAGGCGCTGGCGACCTGCACGACGATTATTGAAGCAGTGCAGGCGGCGATCGAAAAAGGTGTGCCTTCGAAGACGCTGGAGCTGGCAGGGGCGGACCGCGCTGCGATCACGATTGAGATCATTGCGCAGGCAGCGGAGGAGAACGATAGCCTGGCGTATAGGGCGCTGACGGAGGCGGCCTCGCATATTGGCGCGGCGGCTGCCGACCTGGTGAATCTGCTAAACCCGCAGGCGATTATTTTTGGCGGAGCGCTGTTTCGGGCAGCTCCGGTGCTCATGCTGGAGCAGGTGCGTCGGGTGGTTCGGCACCGGGCGATGGAGAAGTCGGCGAACGATGTTTCGCTGCTGGTGTCGCCTTTATTGAGCGACGCTGGTTCGAGGGGGATGGCCCGGCTGGTAGCTGCCAATCTGGTTGAGACGATCTATCTTCAGAACTAGCTTTCTTCAGAACTAGCTTTCAGAATTAGGCAGATGTCGTTGGTCATCCTTTGCCTGGGTAAACCTTTTAACCAGGCGCGTTTGTGAAATTCCCTGGTGGAGTGGGTTGTGGGGCGCGGTTTCAGTGGCCAGCTTCAGTGTGGACGGCACCCAGGTAGTTACTTCACGAATAAATTATCTCTCAAAGATATCGAATTATTTTCTTGCCATAATTTCATTTGTGAGAATAGACTCCTCCGGTCAGTCAAAGTACCCATCGGAAGGGGTCGAAATAATGAAAGATAACTTGAAGCAAAACTTTGTCCTACGCCAGTACCGCAAAAACACCATCTCCCCAATTTTTAGTGCTGTCGCAGGTGTTATGCGCCGCACAGGTAATCTCCTCCTATTTGCTTTGGCTGTGACGTTTGGCCTGGCAACCCTCGGTGCCCCTGCTGCCTTTGCGCAAGACACAACGGCGACCATCCTGGGAACGGTGACTGACCCGACGGGCGCGTCCGTGGCTAATGCCGACGTCAAAGTGACGAATACGGAGACAGGCATCGTGGTTGCAGTGACCACCTCGGACTCCGGTGCATATACCGTGCCGCAGTTGAACCCCGGGACGTATTCGGTCAACATCAAGGTGAATGGGTTCCAGACAGCGAATATCCCGAGCCTGGCAGTATCCGCTGGCGACCGCCGTCGTGCTGACGTTGCGTTGACGATTGGCGCTGCGAGCGAGACGGTCGAGATTATGACCACTGCGCCGGTACTACAGACCGACGCATCGTCGATTGGCAGTAACGTTACGCAGCAAGCGGTGCAGGACCTGCCGCTGAACGGCCGTAACTTTATCAGCCTGGCGCAGATTATTCCGGGCGCTACGGAAGGCGCGCCGAATAGCATCAGCAGCGGCACGCGTCCTGACGATCGCCGGCCTACTTCGTCGGTGTCAATCAACGGCCAGTCTGAAGTGCTGAACGACCAACTGGTGGACGGACTGGATAACAACGAGCGCGTTATCGGAACGATTGGTGTGCGTCCTGCTATCGACTCGATTCAAGAGGTCCGCATCTTGACGAACAGCTTCTCGGCAGACGGTGGCCGCGCAGGTGGCGCGCTGATCAACGTCATTACCAAGAGCGGTACGAATAGCTTCCACGGCTCGCTGTATGAATTCTTCCGGAATGACAAGCTGAATGCGTTTGCATATCAATTCGGTGCGCATGCAGCCAAACCACGGCTTCGCCAGAGTCAGTTTGGTGGCAGCCTGGGTGGTCCGATCTTCAAGAACAAGGCGTTCTTCTATGGGGATGCGGAGTTCTTCCGCCAGATTCGTGGTGGTCTGCCGTCTACGCTGACGGTGCCTACGCTGTACCAGCAGCAGCATCCGGGCGACTTTTCGCAAAGCGTTCCAGCCAATGGTTGCAACACAATTGGAGCTGGCGTGATAGATCCAACACAGAGTCAGACCAACGGTTGTGTGTATGATCCGGATCCAACTCATGTCACTGGATTAAATGGGTACCCTGCGACATCGTCACAATATCTGCGCACGCCGGTCCCAGGCAACATTATTCCCGCAGGGTTTGTCGATCCCATTGGGTTGGCATACTTCAAGTTGTATCCAGCACCGAACACGGGTTTGAACGGGTACGTAGGCGTCCGCAATAACGAGCAGTACTCACTGGTGTATGACGTGCGGGTGGACTACCACTTCAACGACAAGAACCTGGTCTTCGCGAAGTACATCATCAACGATGTGTATACCATTTCGCCGGGTGCACTGCCCATCTCTACAGCAAATGGTTTCCCCATCGATCCGCAGACGGGCAATGGCTTTGGCACTTCTCCGCAGATCGCACGTAACGCATCGCTGGTTTATACCCGCACGTTTACGTCCAACCTGCTGGGTACGTTTGGCGCTGCCTGGACCTACATCAATGGTGGTTCCAATCCGCTCAACTATCAGTTGAATCCAAACACCAAGTTGGGACAGCCTAACCTCAACGTGGGCGATTCGACCTCCGGTCTAGCTCTTGCGCTGCCTACCGGCATCACTGGTCTGGGTAATGGTGGCAATTTCGTCCCGCTATTCAACAAAGACAACACCTATCAGATTAATGGTCAGGTGATCTATAGCCGTGGAAATCACAGCTTCCGTATGGGTGCTGCGTTGATTCGACGTATTGCACGCAACCAGCAGGACAACAATGGCGAAGGAGCATTTTCGTTTATCGCGGGCGCTCCGGGCTTGCTCGAGGGTATCTACTCCAATTCAGTCCGCAACGTGAATCTGTACACGCCTTACTACCAGACGTGGGAGCCGAGCGGTTACCTCCAGGACGACTGGCACGTTGCTTCTACCCTGACCTTGAACATGGGTCTGCGTTACGACATTTACACACCGTTTACGGAGCTCAACAACCACATCTCGAACTTCGACCCTTCCTGCATTTGTATCCTGCAGGCGGGCGTCAATGGCGTGAGCCGGACTGCAGGCGTCAAGACGGACTACTCTAACCTAGCGCCTCGCTTTGGCTTTGCTTATACGCCCAAACCTGGCCTTGTTATCCGTGGCGGCTTTGGTTTGGCTTTCTTCGCCAGCAACTACCAGTCTCCCAGCAACCTGAAGAACACGCCCAACGTTTCCATTTACGGAAATTGCTCTGCGGTTCAAGCGGCTGCAGGCACCAGTGGTTGCAATCCTGCCTTCACGCGTTTTCGCCAAGGCCTGCCATTACCCAATCCGAACCCTGGTACGGCTGGATCGGCAATCGTTGGTTCCATTCCCGCGACCCTGGATAAGAATTTCGGTTCCGGTTATCTGGAACAGTTCAACCTGACCGTGCAGAAGGACTTCAAGGGCAATGCGCTTACGGTTTCTTATGTAGGTCAGCTTGGCCGCAAGCTGTCTACCGGATTTGATATCAACCGAGCCGCGTTTCCCAACGCCAGCGGCTCGCAAGTACGTCGTCGCTTTTATTGCGTGGGAGGCTTGTTCACGCCGGGCGTCAATGGTGCAGCGGACACTTGTACAAGCGGTACGTTGCTGCCGGGCGTTACCACCATTCAACAGACGTTCAGCTCGGGTGCTTCTTCCTACCACTCGCTGCAGGCTACGTTCGAGCGTCGCTTCTCGAATGGCCTGGGCTTCAATGTCAATACCACCTGGTCGCACCTACTGGACAATGCTCCAAATATCAACGGCCAGAGCGGTAACGGCGTAGGCCAGGTGCTGGCGACGCAGCACTCCGATGACTACGGCAACGGCGATCTGGATATCCGGAACCGCGTTGTGGTCACGGGTAACTACATCTTGCCGTTCGGTAAGGGGTCGCATGGCTTCCGCAATGCAGTCGAGGCTGGCTGGCATGTGAATGTGCTCAACCTGTGGTCGACGGGTCTGCCGTTCACCGTTCTGAACGCCAGCAACCGTAGCGGCACCAGTCCGGGCGGTTCGGCCGACCGTTCGAATGTTGTCAGCGATCCGTTCGCAAACGTCACGCAGATTCAGGGCTCTGCAAATCCACAGTTCTTCAACCCCTTAGCGTTCACCCAGCCAGCCAACGGCACGCTCGGCAATGAGGCCCGCAACCCTTACCATGGGCCGCACTTCCGTCACTGGGACGCGTCGCTGTTCAAGGACTTCTCGGTGTACCGGGAGACCAAACTGCAGTTCCGTGCTGAAGCGTTCAACATTGCCAACCAGACGAACTTCTCCAACCCTGCGACCGGCATTACGACAGCGGCGACGTTTGGATCACTTACCTCAACCATCGCTTCGTATCAGCCAAGGCTTGTTCAGCTCGCGTTGAAGTATCAGTTCTAATTGCAGTGCGGTCTAACCAAGGGGGCGCCCCGATGTGGGCGCCTCCGTTGTCTCTGTCGTACTTTGGTTTGTCGTTTATCGAACGAATACGATTTAGTAATCAACTTCGGGTAGGGGTCATACGTATTAGAAGAGGGCAATTCTTTTGTTCTCATGCACTTTTCTTGAAAACGAAAAATGGGTCCGCATTGCTAAAGGAACCTGTCTGCAAGCATTATCAATTTGCAGGAAAGATTCAATTGGGGGAGGTCCCTACGTGAAGCGCGGACTCTTGGCGTTTGTATTGATGGCATTGGTCGGCTGGTGTGTTGTTCAGTCGCAGCGTGTGGCGAGGGCGCAAAATCCCGGGGCTGGCCGAGCGCCGCGTCCCCAGGCTTACCCCGACCGTCCGAAGGCTCCACAGGATGTGGTTGACCGCGGTAAGGCTGTGTATGGCGTAAGCTGCGCCTTCTGCCATGGATCGGATGCTGGGGGTGGAGAGGTTGGGCCGAATTTGCTGCGCTCCGGCGTTGTGTTGGCGGACCAGTCGGGCGAGTTGCTGGCCCCGATTATCCATGGCGGCCGTATGGACAAGGGGATGCCGCGCATTGAGCTCACCGATGCGCAGATCTCGGATGTAGCGACGTGGCTGCATAGCCTGAAGGTGGCAAGCCGGACCGATCCGAATGAGAACAATATCGATATCGTCCGTGGGGATGCCAAATCCGGAGAGGCTTATTTCCAGAAGACATGTGCATCGTGCCATTCAATTACGGGCGACCTGCAGGGATTTGCGGCGAAGATGCCGACCCCGAAGACGCTGCAGCAGACCTGGATGTTGCCCGGTGGTGGTGGCGGACGCGGTGGTTTTGGTGCGGCCCAGCCTGCTGGAGTTCACGTGCCTCCGACGACGGTGACGGTGACGCTGCCCGGCGGCGAAAAAGTGACGGGCGTGATGAACCGCATCGATGACTTCTATGTGGGCCTGACGCAAACTGACGGGGTAGTCAAGGGATTCACGCGCATGGGTGACAAGCCCCTGGTCGAGATCCACGATCCGCTGGCTGCTCATCGCGAGCTGCTCCGCAAGTACACCGACAAAGACATTCACGACGTAACCGCGTATCTGGTGACCACAAAATGACACGATCCCTGAAGTACTTGCTAGCTGCCTCGCTTGCAGTTGCCCCCGTTTTGTCCTCGGCCCAAAGCCTCGATCCGGCGCACATTTTGAAGCCCAGCGCGGATTCCTGGCCGACGTACTCCGGAGACTACTCCGGTCGCAGATACAGTTCGCTGAAAGAAATTAACCAAGGTACAGTGAAGAACCTTTCGCTGGCATTTGTAACGCGCCTGGTGGCCGGCCCCCAGGGACCGGCGGGTACACCTCCAGTGATCGTTGCCGGAGAGGGCAAGGCGGAGTTCAATACCACCGCAAATATTCGCGGGTCCATTCTCCAGGTTGACGGCGTGATGTATGTCGCTACTCCGGACAATGCGTGGGCAGTCGACGCGCGGGACGGTCATGAGATCTGGCACTACTATTGGCGGACCAAGGGCGGCACCCACATCGGCAATCGCGGTATGGCGATGTGGAAGAACTGGGTCTATATGGAGACGCCGGACAACTACCTGATCTGCCTGGATGCGCGGACCGGAAAAGAGAAGTGGCATAAAGAGATTGCCAGCTTTGCGGAGCAGTACTTCTCCACCATGGCGCCGATTGTGATTGGTAACCATCTGCTGGTGGGCACGGGTGATGACCTAGATGAGCCGGGATACCTGCAGTCCATGGACCCGGATACCGGTGAGGTGCAGTGGCGCTTCTACACGGTGCCGATGAAGGCGGGCGATCCGGGGCTGGATACGTGGGCGAGCCTGGATGCGGCATCGCATGGTGGCGGAAATGTATGGGTGCCGGGTTCCTATGATCCGGAGACCCATCTGTATATCTTTGGCACAGGAAATCCGAGCGCGGCGTATACGTCGCAGAAGCGTGGTCCGGGGTCGAACCTTTATACGTGCTCAATTGTGGCGGTGAATGTGGATACCGGCAAGATGGTCTGGTACTACCAGAATTCGCCGCACGATACGCATGACTACGACTCGGCGCAGACACCGATCCTGATGGATGGAATGTTCAACGGGAAGATGCGGAAGCTGGTGCTGAATGGTGCTCGCAACGGCTACTATTTCACGCTGGACCGCTTGACCGGAGAGCATCTGGTGACGGGGAAGATGTCGGCGACGGCGAACTGGGCTGAGGGCCTGGATAAGAATGGCGCGCCAATGCGTGTGCCAGCGAAGGACTTTGACTTGGCAGGAGCGCTGGTATCTCCTGCAAACCAGGGAACGACGAACTGGATGCCACCATCGTATAGCCCGGATACCGGCCTGATGTATGTACCGACGACCGACAGCTACGCGATGTACTA
>JANYER010000017.1 GCA_025359825.1 Granulicella sp. | reverse complement strand
ACAAACTCAACTCGCTGCTCCTGCACCCCAACATGCCTCCAAGACATACAAACCTCACCAGACCAATAACAGTCAGATGTAAAGGATGTACTGATAACAACCTGTAAAGCATGTCATGAGACTGAACAACTTCATCGCATGTGTGGGCATCGTGCAAAAGCACGACCGTGCTCTTTTGGGGCCATCTAAAAATCTGTCATCCTGAGCGAGGCCGAAGGACCCCGAAACCGTTCGCATCACCCATACTCTTCGACCCATTCAACCCCGGGTGCAGCGTACTCATATCGACCCGCACACCCACCCCTACTGGGTACTCCCACTCAAAAACTTCTGCTCCGCCCTGGCCCCAATCACGCTATACAAACCAAACTGCCGACTACGCTCGCCCCGCAGTTCAAACAACAAACTAGCTCGATTACTAGCCTCCGCATCGACCGCATCCACCAGCCTCATCCGTGGAGTGCGCTCCAGATGCGCCTCATCCGTCACACTCTCCATCGCCACCTTCAGCTCGTTGAAAGCGTCGGCCTGCGCCACCACCGTCACATACTCTAACGTAGCTCCAGTACCCGCCGTATGCGCCGTATACACATAGGTCGGCGAACCCCCATAGCTCAGCAGATAGCCCTTCAGCTCTTCCTCCACCAGCGGAACCCCAGGCGCAGAAGCCTTCTTCTTAGCCGCCGCAGCCGCCGCCCGACGCGCAGCCGGAGTAGCCGGAGCCTGCACCGCTGGAGCCACCACTGTCGTAGCAGCCGGAACCCCATAGCCCGCCAGCTTAGTCCGCGCCAGCACCTGCATCTTGCTCAGCACCGCAGCCCGCTCCGCATCGTCCTCCCACGGACGAGTAAAGTCATGCACCGGCCGGGTCGCCGGGTCCGACACCGCCACCATCTGCTTCAGATCCACCGGAACACCCAGCAGCTTCGGCAGGTCCTCTTCGGTCATTGCGCTGGTAGGCTTGCCGCGTCGAATCGTCGGACGGTTCGGATCATCATTCAACGACCCCACCCCGGTCACCGAGGCCGATTCCTCCCTCTTGCGGTCTTTCTTCATCTCCTCTACCGTCCGCCGTTTCAACGTCGGACGATCCGGATCATCCGCAGACCCGCCGCTCGCAGTAGTCGGAGTCGAAGTCGGCGCAGCCCCACCATCGCTCTTACCCGAACTACCCGGCCCCCCATCCGCACTCGTATCTGCGGAAGCCGAAGTATCGGAACCAGTCTTCTTCGACAGATGCGGCCGCTCCGGATCATCCGCCGGAATACTCGTATCCGCTCCCGCCGAAGCACTCTTACCAGAATCATTCCCGCCAGACCCAGACCGCCGCCGCATCGTAGGTCGGTCGGCATCGTCAGTAGTCTTCGAACCGTTCCCAGCAGCACTCCCAGAATCCGAAGCGTCATCCTTCTTCGCATCCTTCGCATCATCCCCAGCAGGCTTATTCCCAAAATGCGGTCGTCCATCATCCTTTGCAGGAGTTCCGCTGGTCCCGCCAGCCCCGTTCGTCCCCTTCGACCCCTTCACCTCCGAGATCTCCGTCGAAGGCTTCAGCGCGGCAGCCTTCTTCGGAACGGCCAGCGCCTTGAAGCTGCCATATCCAAACCACCCATCATCGAACGCCGTCGCCCCGGTAGCCGTCTCCGTCATCTGCAGATGCTTCGCGTACGAGAGCTCCAACCCGCCCTTCACCACGCCCGCCGATTGCAGATCGTAGTAGTTCCCATTCAGCAGCGCCAACGGCACCGGTCGCGCCAGGTACACCCCGGCGTCCTGCAACTGCCCGTCGATAAACACCGTCACTGGAATCAGCCGGCTTGCCGTAGGCTTGGCCATGTCGCCGGTCCACTCATACACCCCCACCGCACGCAACACGTCCTCGGGCTTCGCGACCTTATGCGTCTGCGCTAGCGCAATGCCCGAACATCCCACCCACAGCCATAAAAGTCGTCGTATCATCTCGTCAGTGATTAGACGCTGTCTCCGCCCATTTCGCCTACACCCCATCCTCAAACTCAGTTCAAACTCAAACCTCTCAGGAAGTTGAATGCCAGACCCCACCTCCCAATCCGGCACTCCTCTCTCCGAAGGCACTCCTCTGCTTGCGGTAGAAGATCTCTCTATCCACTTCGGCCAGCACTGCGCCGTGCACAACCTGACTTTCCAAATCCACCCCGGCCAAACCCTCGGACTGGTCGGCGAATCCGGCTCCGGCAAGTCCGCCACCTCCCTCGCCATCCTCCGCCTGCTGCCCCCCAGCGCGCGCATCACCGGCAGCATCCGCTTCAACGGCCACGAACTCCTAACCCTCCCTGAAGCCGCCATGCGCCGCCACCGCGGTCGCGACATCTCCATGATCTTTCAGGAGCCTATGACCGCCCTCAACCCGGTCATGACGATTGGCACCCAGATCGCCGAGGCCGTGCAGGCCCACCACCCCGAGCTCTCCCGCAGCGCCATCCGCACCCGCGTCCTCGAAGCCATGCACCAGGTCGCCCTCCCGGACCCCGAACGCCGCTACGCCGACTACCCGCACCAGTTCTCCGGCGGCCAGCGCCAGCGCATCCTCATCGCTATGGCCCTGATCAATAAACCAGCCAACAAACCCGCAAATAAATCCGACGCCCAGCCTCGCCTTCTCATCGCCGACGAGCCCACCACTGCCCTCGACGTCACCGTCCAGGCCCAGATCCTCGCCCTCCTCTGCGACCTCCGCACCACCCACAATCTGGCTATGCTCTTCATTTCCCACGACCTCGCCGTCGTCGCCCAGGCCTGCGATCAGCCCGGAGATACAGTCGCCGTCATGCAGCACGGCCACCTGGTCGAGCACGCCCCCACCCACGACCTCTTCTTCCACCCCACCCACTCCTACACCCGGCAGCTCCTCTCCTCCGCCCCCACCATGCAAACGGACCGCGCACAACCACTTGCCGCCATCCGGTAGCCTTTGTCTGGCATCTCACAGTTAGCATCCAAACCGCAATCCAGATAAACTAATTTCTTGGGCCCAAGGGCACCGACACACCTTTCATGCGCGCCCTCATCCTCTCCGACGTCCACGCCAATCTCGAAGCCCTTAACGCCGTCCTCGACGCAGCGGCAGGCTCCTACGACACCCTCTGGAACCTCGGAGATCTGGTCGGCTACGGGGCCAGCCCCAATCAGGTAATCGACACCCTCCGGCCCATCGCCGCCCTCAACGTTCGCGGCAACCACGACCGCGTCTGCTGCGGCCTTACCTCCGCGCTCGGCTTCAACCCTATCGCCCGCGCCGCCGCCACCTGGACCCAGGAAGAGCTCACCCCCGCCAACAATCTATGGCTCCGCTCCGTCCCCTCCGGCCCGCTCCAGCCCGAGTACCCCGGCCCCCTCGCCCACCCGGAAGATGCGATTGCTCCCGACGTAACCTGCGCCCACGGCTCCCCGCTCAACGAAGACCACTACATCCTCAACATGCGCGACGCCTGGGCCCCGCTCCAGCAGATGACCAACTCCATCACCTTCTTTGGCCACACCCACATCCAGGGCGGCTTCTCCCAGAAAGAGCATGACTGGCACGAGCTTCGTCCCCGCTACGCCACCCGCAACGACCCCGACTCCTGGACCCTTCC
Organism: Granulicella sp.; assembly: GCA_025359825.1. Classification (GTDB taxonomy): domain Bacteria; phylum Acidobacteriota; class Terriglobia; order Terriglobales; family Acidobacteriaceae; genus Edaphobacter. The sequence continues at coordinate 16,444 of JANYER010000017.1, read as the reverse complement.
CATCCCCCCCGGCACCCGCCACCTCATCAACCCCGGCTCCATCGGCCAGCCCCGCGACTGCGACTGGCGCGCCGCCTACGCCATCTACACCACCGCTCCCTTCCCTGAAGAGGCCGCCGAAATCACCTTCCACCGCGTCCCTTACGACCTCGTCGCCGCCCAGGGTCGCATCCTGATGGCCGGCCTGCCCGAGCGCCTCGCCGCCCGCCTCCGCGAGGGCCGCTAACAGCAAGCCTCGCTACCTTCTGCACGAATACCGCAGACCGAATAGAGAAGCTCATAGAGAAGCTCAATTTAAACATCTCTATATCCCGCTTTTATCCCGCCCTCATCCCCATTCCTGTTTTGCACTGTCTGTTCACCTCACTAAAATCCCACCCGCCACAACCAGCTATCATCCCATCAGAGGAAGACACGCATGCCTACGCCCCAGATTAACGATCCCATCGAAGACTTCACCCTCAACAACCAGGACGGCACACCCGTCTCCCTCTCCGACTTCAAAGCCACTCCCGTCGTCCTCTTCTTCTACCCCCGTGCCGACACCCCCGGCTGCACCATCGAATCCTGCGGCTTCCGCGACATCTTCGCCAAGTTCAAAAAGACCGGTATCACAGTCTTCGGCATCTCCCGCGACACCGTAAAAGCCCAGAAGAAGTTCCAGACGAAGTACGACCTGCCCTACGACCTGCTCGCCGACCCCGACATGGAACTCATCAACCGCTTCGACCTCGTCAAGCCCAAAAATATGTACGGCAAGCTGGTAAAAGGCGTCAAGCGCACCACCTACCTCATCGCCCCCGCCGACGCCCAGGGCAAGCAACGCCTCCTCCACACCTTTGAAGAGGTCACCCCCGCCGGCCACGCCGAAGAGGTCCTCGCCCTGCTCAAAAAGAAGTAAATCCCCCGAATGTTCTTTTTTGCAAGTCTAAAACACGGTGAATCCCACAAAGTTGCGCTCTCACCGCGTATGCTGTGAAATAAACGTGCGGGGCCAGCCATAAAAGGCCGTACCAGCCCGAGCACTACCGTCAAGTTCTAGGGTCGGAATACGAATGCAGGATCGCAACACACTTATCGCCACACCAAAACGACGCTGTCGCCTTCGCAGCCTCACACTCTCGCTCCTGCTCGCAGGCTTCTCCGCGACCGCACTCGCCCAGCACCCTTCCGGCCCATCCGACGCAGACAGCGACCTCCCCAACGCCCCCGGCCGCGACTCCGCCTCCTTCCAGGCACCCGAGCCGCAATCCACCGCTAACATCAGCGGCGTCGTCCTCGACATCCACGAAGGCATGGTTCCCGGTGCCCAGGTCACGCTGGAAACTCCTTCCGGCACCGTCGAGCGGACCGAGACCTCCGATAGCGCCGGTGCCTTCCTCTTCAAGAACGTCCCCGCCGGTGGTTACAAGGTTCGCATCGTCTCACCCGGCTTGGAGTCATTCGTCTCCAACGAGATCAATCTCCACTCCGGCGAGCATCACCAGCTCCCTCGCATCGCGCTTCCCATCGCCACCAGCACCTCGAACGTCACCGTCACCGCAACCCAGGACCAGATCGCCACCGAACAGATCCACGCTCAGGTCGAGCAGCGGGCCTTCGGTGTCTTCCCCAACTTCTACACCAGCTACCTCTGGAACCCGGCGCCGCTCAAGGCAAGACACAAGTTCTACCTCGCCTTCCGTTCCACCACCGATCCCATTAACTTTCTCTCTCCCGCTATCGTCGCCAGCATTCAGCAGGCCCGCGGCACCTACAAGGGCTACGGTGACGGCATCGAGGGCTTCGCCAAGCGTTATGGGGCCGACTACGGCAACGTCGTCATCGGCAGATTCATCGGTGCAGCCATCCTTCCCTCTGTCTTCCATCAGGATCCGCGCTACTTCTATCAAGGCAGCGGTACCACTACTGCCCGCACCGTCCATGCCGTCGGGTCCACCTTCATCACCCGCGGAGACAACGGTCGCAACCAGCCCAACTTCTCTTACCTCCTGGGTATCTCCGCCGCCGCCGCCATCACCAATCTCTACTACCCCGACAACGACCGCACCGCCGGCACCATCGTCGCCAATGTCTTCCTCCGCATCGGCGTCCACTCCGCCGGCAACATCGTCCGCGAGTTCATCTCCCGCCGCGTCACCACCAAGGTGCCTGACTACGCCCAGGGAAAACCAGTAACAGAAGCCGTAGCCAAGCCGGAAGCAGTAGCCAAGCCAGAAGCAGTAGCCAAGCCAGACGCAAAGCCCACCCCTTAGGCGATCCACATAGACACATCAGAAGGACACACTCTTTAGTCCCTCGGCGTTACACTTAAACCATGCCTCAACCCTCCCAGGTCGACCTCGTCGGAGTCGGGCTCAACGCCACCGACACCGTCATCGCCCTCTCTCACTTCCCCGAGCCCGGTTCCAAAGTCGAATACAGCACCTCCAGCGTCCTCCCCGGTGGACAGGTCGCTTCAGCCGTCGTCGCCTGCCAGCAGTGGGGACTCAAGACCCGCTACGTCGGCTCCCTCGGCGACGACATCGCCGCCACCCTGCACCGTGAGGCCTTCACCCACGCCGGCGTCGAAGCCCGCATCATCACCGTCCCCAACTGCGCCTCCCGCCAGTCCCTCATCCTCGTTGATGCCGTCGGCGAGCGCACCGTCCTCTGGCGGCAGGACCAGCGCCTCGACCTGCACCCCCACCACCTCCAGCGTGAGTGGATCGTCAACGCCCGCGCCCTCCACGTCGATGGCTACGACATCGCCGCCGCCACCCTCGCCGCCACCTGGGCTCGCGAAGCAGGGGTCCCCGTCATCGCCGACCTCGACGAGATCTACCCCGGCATCGAAGCCCTGCTCGAACTCGTCGACTACCTCATCGTCAGCCGCGACTTCCCCGCCCGCCTCATGAACGAGCCCCACCTCGAGAAGTCCATCCGCCTCATGCACGCCCGCTACGGCTGCCGCCTCACCGCCGCCACCCTCGGCCCCGAGGGCGTCCTCGCCTTCGACGGCACCCAACTCCACTACACCCCCGCCTTCCACGTCCCCGTCCAGGACACCACCGGCGCAGGAGACACCTTCCACGCCGGCTTCATCTACGGCCTCCTCCAGAACTGGCCCCTCCAGCGTCAACTTGACTTCGCCTGCGCCGCCGCCGCCCTCAACTGCACCGCCGTAGGCGCCCGCGGCAACATCGAAACCGTAGCCAGTATCGAAGACCTCATCGTCCACGGCGAACGGTACCCCGCCGCCTTCCACCTCACCACCTCCGCCTGATCCCGTTCGCCACATACGCTCAAACATCATTAACGAGACCCGTGTATTCTGGTGCGCGTGACGAACCCAAACGAAACCCTGCTCCCTGTGATTGCCTCTGAGGCCGCGCCCTCCCGTGTCGACCGTCGTACATTTATCAAAACCAGTTCTCTCGCCGCTGGAGCCCTCGCGTTTGGCGCGCCTACCATTGTGCGCGGACAGCATCTCAACAGCAAGCTGAACATCGCCTGCATCGGCATCGGCGGAAAAGGTCGCAGCGACACCGATGCCTGCGCCGCCGAGAACATCGTCGCGCTGTGCGACGTCGATTCCGGCTTCGACGCCTATCAGACCCAGACCAAGAAATATCCGGACGCGAAGCTCTATAAAGACTTCCGCCAGATGCTCGATCAAATGGGCGATCGGATCGATGCGCTGACCGTCTCCACGCCGGACCATATGCATGCCATCATCGCGTCAGCGGCAATGAAGAGAAACAAGGCCGTCTTCTGTCAGAAGCCTCTCACCCAGACGATCTATGAAGCGCGCTACCTGCGGACCATGGCCCACGACCGGAAGATCGTGACCCAGATGGGCAACCAGGGCAGCGCGTCCGACGGTCTCCGCCGCGCAGTAGAAACGATTCAGGACGGCCTCATCGGCCAGGTGCACGAAGTCCACGTCTGGACCAACCGCCCGGTCTGGCCGCAGGCTATGGAGCGTCCCGCCGGAGAAGACCCCATCCCCGCCACATTGGATTGGGATACCTGGATTGGCGCGGCTCCCATGCGGCCCTACGTAGGCAACAGAAACCCGAAAGATAAAAACGGTACCTACACCCAGTTCAACTGGCGCGGCTGGCAGGACTTCGGAACCGGCGCACTAGGCGACATGGCCTGCCACACCGTCAACGTGCCCTTCCGTGCGCTCGATCTCGACTCCCCAACCGAGATTGAAGCGATCCCTTTCGGCACGATGAACAAGGAGTCGTATCCAGTCGGCTCCAAGATCCGCTTCGCGTTTCCGAAGCGCACGGGCCGCATCCCCCTTGAGCATCCGAGTATGTTCCATCACTATAAAAAGATTGAGCACGATCCGGTAACTCTCTGGTGGTACGACGGCGGCCAGCCTAACCCCGAAGCCCGTGGCGGTCATGACCTCACCAACAAGCCGCCGGCTGAAGTCACCGCAGACATCGTCGCGCTGCTGGGCAAACTTCCCGATAGCGGCAGCCTGCTCATTGGCGAAGGAGGCATGGTCTTTTCCCCGGACGATTACGGGACCAACTTCTTCATCAAGCTCAAGGGCGAGAAAGAATTCGTCAACTACCTCAAGCACCCCGCCATGGCGCACTATCCGGAGCGCATCACCCGCAACAAGCATGTCAGTACCGTCGTGCCTGGCGGGAATCTCGTGCAAGCGCATGCTTCGGAATGGCTCGATGCCATCAAGGCGAACAAACCAGAGATGTGCTACTCACGCTTCGATATCGGCGCCCGCCTCGTGGAGATCATGCTGCTGGGCTGCGTGTCCTTGCGCGCCGGCCAGAAGATCGAATGGGACGGACCCAAAATGATTGCGAAAAACTGCCCTCAGGCCGCACCGTTCATACGACGCCAAGACCGCAACGGTTGGTCACTTTCCTGATGCAGCCCAAAGAACAATAAACGCTTAAGAGACTTCGTGCGAAGCGCGAAGCGGTGGAAGCCCAGGGCTTTACCCCCGGCACTCTTTACTCCACTCCACTGATAAACCCTCGACCCGAGCAGGCCTTCGCCCGAAACACTTCTGCTCCAAGGCGCCAATAGCCTCACTAAGAAATAAAATTCGATACTGACGCAATTCCTACACCGGACTCTAACATTACTCAATCTCCCTCAACGGACGAGATGCGCGTTTATGAGGATCGATCAATCCGCAGGGCGACATTGTCTTCCTGCGTAACCCAGCATGGAGCCCATCTGCACTGAGAGACGCGGCGTTTTGAGATAGTGCGGTGTGGTTGGAGTATTAGATTTGGATGAGGAGACTGTCCGATGAATAGAGTGCTCATGGAGCGACGACGACTTATACAGCAGGCGGTGGGGGTAGTGGCTGGCTGGCCGTTTAGCGGCTTTTTGAAGCGGGGATGGGGGCAGCAGTTGGCCACAAAGCCAGGGCTGGTAGGGGATTCGGGCGGAGCGATGGAGGCTCCAGCTGCGGGATACTATCCATATTCGGGAGTGAGCGGACCAGGCTTTGTGGTGACCGAGGCGAGCGGGCGGGGAGGGTGGAGGTCGGGGTCGGATGGGGTGGCTTACGCCGGTGTGCACCCTCCGAAATATAAGACTCTACCGTTTGGCGCTGCGGCGACGGGCTCGGCTGTGAAGGATGGCCTGCTTCCGCCGATTTTGCCGCTGCTGGACGTGCAGGTGAGGGACACAATTGTGTGTCGCGGCGGTGACGGGCATTTTTATATGACGGGTTCAACGGGAGACAACATCTGGGCCTTCAATGATGGGGTGGAGTTGTGGAAGTCTGCGGACCTGAAGCGTTGGAATTACCTCGGGCTCGTTTGGTCGATCGAGAAGGAAGGGGGTTGGGAGAAGCAGTGGAGGGGTTTGCATGGCAGGCCTTCCCGCGCGATATGGGCTCCGGAGCTGCACTATGTTCGAGGGAACTATTACCTCTGTTTGAGTATGGCTCCAAGCGGGATATCGATCTTGAGAAGTGTGAGCGGGAAAGCAGAAGGGCCGTACCGTCATGCATGGAGTGCGGAGGCGCCGGTGTGCGAGGGGATCGATCCGACGCTGTTCGAGGACACCGATGGTGCGGTGTACTTTACCTGGAGTTCAGCGACGCGGATCGCCCGGATGAAGGACGACATGAGCGGATTTGCGGAGGAGTTTCGGACGGTGAAGCTGATCGAGCCGGACCACGAGCCAACGCATCATGCGGAGAAGTGCGTGAAGAGAGGTTCGAACGATCTAGGCCATGAAGGAGCGACTCTGTTCAAAGCCAATGGGGTCTACTACCTTGGCGCGGCAGACAATTATGAAGGGCGTTATTCGACATGCCTGGCGATGAGCGAGAGCTTATACGGGCCGTATCGGATGCGGCATGAGTCGGTTCCATGCGCCGGCGGGACGGGGTTCTTTCAGGATGGAAAGGGTGGCTGGTGGACGAGCTACTTCGGGAATGATTCGCAAGCGCCGTTCCGGGAGAAGCCAGCTGTGGTGAAGGTGGACTTTGATGGAAGCGGGCGCGTGGTGGTAGCGAAGGTTCAGCCGTTGCTGCGGGCAAAAGGGCTGCTCAGAGGATAGGTCGAGGATAGATCGACGTGGCAAGGATGCACCATGTCCGACTTCATGCTGTCTGACATGGTGCACCCTGTGGGTTACAAAGGGAAGGTCTTGAGCCAGGCGCGGAAGTCGGGGCCTAGCTTGTCGTGTTTGAGGGCGAGCTCGACGGTGGCGCGCAGGAAGCCCTGCTTATCGCCGGCATCGTGACGCTTGCCTTCATAGCTGAAGCCGTAGACTTTCTCGTGCTGGAGGAGGGCCTTGATGGCGTCGGTCAATTGCAGCTCGCCGCCTGCGCCGGGGGTGATGCCTTCGATCATCTCGAAGATGCGTGGGGTGAGGATGTAGCGGCCGATGATGGCGTTCTGGCTGGGCTGAGTGCCGGGAGCGGGCTTCTCGACCATGGTCTTGACGGCGAGCAGGCGCGGGTTCTTCGCGTCGGGGGTGCAGTCGAGGCAGCCGTAGGCGGAGATGGCATCGCCTTCAACAACTTCAGAGCCGAGGATGCTGGATTGGGTCTCGTAGAAGGCTTCGACCATCTGCTTCATGCAGGGGGTGGTGGCGTCGACGATGTCGTCGGGCAGCAGGACGCAGAAGGGTTCGTTGCCGACCACTTCCTTGGCCATCAGCACGGCGTGGCCAAGGCCGAGGGCTTCAGGCTGGCGGACGTAGATGATCTTGGCGAGCTTGGAGACGCTGCGTGCGATCTCGAGCAGGACGGTCTTGTTCTTGGCGGCGAGGGAGGCTTCAAGCTCGGCAGACTTGTCGAAGTGGTCTTCCATGGTGGTCTTGCCGCGGCCGGTGACGATGATGATCTCGGTGCAGCCGGCGGCTACTGCCTCTTCCACGCCGTACTGGATCAACGGCTTGTCGACGAGACAGAGCATCTCCTTGGGCGTGGCCTTGGTAGCGGGAAGGAAGCGGGTGCCCATGCCTGCGGCGGGAAAGACTGCTTTACGAATCTTGGTGTAGGACATTTTGGGGAGGTTCCTCTGCAATGGTTAAAGTTACTGCACGAGATTAAGCGTAGCAAAGCGTTCCATTTTAGGATGTGCAACATTTGGGTAAGGACGCACGCTTCGTCCTGGATCCTGACTTACGGTTCGACAATTCGCTTTGCAAGGTCCGGAGCCACCCGGATGAAGTGCTTCACGTTAAAGGTATAGATCCATGTGGCATCGACCTTTCGCGCACATGCCATCAGCAATGCGTCATAGATGATTGGACCTGCGAGCCCAAGTGCGGCCGATTGAGTGATGGTGTGGATTGTCTCTTTCGGGGTAAGGGTGACAACTTTAAAGGCCTGACCTGCTTCCTCAATGATCTGTGCCGCATGCGCTGGATAAAGTTGGTAGCCGTTTGGCCTTGTTAGAGTGTTGTACGCTTCTGCAAAGCTGTGAGACGCACAGGCTCCCACACCATTTCGTAGTGATGCAAGGCATTTGAAGGATGCCGTGTGGTGGATGTGGTTCGACAAGGAAGCCGCAATTAATATGTTGCTGTCAAAAAAAGCTATTTTTTCGGCCATTGTCCCACTAGCATTTCAGTTCTCTCCTCACGAGCCTGGTCGAGCCAATCGACGTGATTTGGAGGAAGCGGACCGCCGTCATAGACGAGCATCCCGTCTTTGCGATAAAGCCCGCGCGGTTTGGCTTCGGTTTGCACAACAATACGTTCGCCCTCAGTCTTTAGGCTGAGACGAGTGCCTGGAACCAGGCGAAGGGCGTCGCGCATTTTTTTCGGTACGACCAGGCGTCCGGATTTATCAATTTCTGCAATGGCATTCATGAATGGCATTTTACCATTTTTGAATACCATTTTTCACAACACTGGCGAGTCATTGTGCAGCATAGCTTTACGAATGACTTTGATGGGCGCAGGACCTTGGCGCATGAAGGAGTCGTGGAACTGCTGGAGGTTGAAGGCGGTCCCTTGTTTGGCTTTGAGGTCTTCGCGGAGTTTGGTGATCTCGAGCTTGCCGAGGGTGTAGTAGAGGTAGGTGGCATCGGCGGTGCCGCGCTTGGTTTCGACGAGGCCGACGGACTTCGATTGGTAGCCTTCCTTGACGAAGAAGTCGACGGCCTGGTCGAAGGTGAAGGGGCCGTACTCCACTTCTGAGCTGGGCGTGCCTACGGGTGTGTCAACGTTCATGCGCATCTTGAGGTCGGTGTGGAGGCGAATGGAGACGACGAAGCGTGCGTCGCGGAGGAGCGCGTACTGGAGTTGGCCGAGCTTGATGAGTTTGGACTCGCGGTCGGTGAGGGGGTTGCCGTCGGGGCTGAGGGTGCCGGGTGCGCCGTAGCCCTGGTCGAGCATCATCTGCTCGCAGTAGTGGGCCCAGCCTTCGATGTTGGTGTTGGCGCCGACCAGCTTGCGGACCTTGCTGGGGAACTGGTCTTGCCAGAGGAACTGGATGTAGTGGCCGGGGTAGGCTTCATGGACGGCGGTGGAGATGATGGTGCCGATGTTGAACTCCGCCATATGCTCGGCGATGTGCTCGGGCGTCCAGGACTTCTCCGGCAGGGTGACGTTGAAGTATGCCTTGGTGGAGTGAGTCTCAAACGGACCGGGCGGGTCCATGGAGGCGGATGTGGTGGCGCGCATGAAGGGCGGTGTCTCTTCTAGGGTGGGCTCGACCTTGGAGGGGATGGTGATGATGTGGTGGGCGTCGATGAAGGTGATGAGGCCGGCGAAGGTGGACTGGAAGGCGGGGATGAGTTTGTCGGGCGCGGGGTGGATGGTGGCGAGTTCGGCGAGGACCTGGTCGGGGCTCTTGGTAGGGTCGAGATCGTGCGCGATGCGTTTGAAGTCGGCTTGATTTTTTTGCAGGTCGGCGTAGGCGATGTTGAGCAGGACGAAGGGTGAGGTGTCGACCATCTCGTCATAGGCGAGCTTCTTGCGGAAGGTGTCGGTGCCGAGGCGGAAGTCTCCGTTAGAGCGTGGGAGCAGATCAGATTTCATCCATGCGCCGTAAGACTTGAGCGCTTCGATGACGGCGGCGTTCGATTTGGCGAAGGCGGCCTTGGCGGTGGCATCAGTCGCATTTGCGAAGGCAGAGGGGACGTCGGTCTGGAAGAAGCTGACCAGGCCATCGATCTGTTCGAGGGCGATCTCGGTGTAGATCTTCGGCGGGTTCTTGAGATTTTTGCGGGCCTCCAGGAAGACCTGCGGGATGAGCAGTTCACGCGCGACGGCGGCGCGGAGGCGGGTGTTGGTGGGAGCGTAGGGGCGCTCCATGATGGTGAAGATGCTGTTCGTGATGCCGGAGGAGTAGGTGTCGGCGTTCTTCTCCCACGGGCGGATGACCTCCAAAGTGAGGAGCTGTGAGCAGATGCTATTGAGCAAAATGTCACGGTCAGCGGCGACGGATGCGTCCAGGGCGCTGGGGTCGATGGCGGCTAACTTCTTCTCGTACTCGTGTAGCGCGGTGATCTGCTTCTGGATAGTGGCGGCGGAGAAATCTTCAAGCTGGGTGTCGTACTGGTGGTATCCGACCTGGGTGCCGGAGGTGGGGGAGTACTTGAAGTAGACGTCCGTGAAGTATTGGTCGGAGATGAAATTAAAGGTCTGGACGGCGCCGTCGGCGGAGATGCGCTGCGCGGGTGCGGGGGCGAGAGTTGCTACAAAGAGCAGAGCAGCGGAGAGTGAGCGGAGAAGTGGTTTGGTCACGGTTCTAGCCTCTGTTGGCAGTGTAAGCGAGTGGACGCTTAGAGATCTGACGGCGCGATCCAGAGAATGGGTTGGCGGATGGGAAAGTTGCGGATGATTTCTTCAACCGTAGGATTGGCGGGTAGGGTGCGCCATAGGGCGATGTAGTCGGGGCGCTGATACGCGAGGCCAGCGAAGAGCAGGCTGGGCTGGCGGACGGGAAGGTCGTTGAAGTACTCGACGTCGGGCGGGTGCGGCCAGGACTTCTTGTCACGGATGTAGGGAGCCATGAAGGCTAACGTCTTTTCGATTCCAGCTTTGCCGGGTGGCGTGTAGTGCCAGAGGTCTTGTGCGGCGAACTCGGGCTGGGTGGCGATGACCTGACAGATGGTGGCGAGTACGTCCAGGCAGAAGAGTGAGTAGCTATACGGTTTTGTGCGGGCGAGTTCCAGCGGGAGGGAGCCGTCGGGGGCGACCTGGTCGGGGATGAGGTTGTTTTTGAAGCGGTCGATGCAGAGTTTGGTGATAGCAGCGTTGCGGGTGTAGCGGGCAAACTCGGCTGCTTGCAGGACCCAGCAGGAGCCGTGGTTGTTCTTCGCGTCGCGCTCCTCGATGCCGTTCTTGGAAGTAGCCATCCAGGTGAGGTATTCGCCGAACCATACCTTGATTGCCACAGCATCGGAGGGTGGGAGGAGCTTGGCTTCGTCGAGTAGGGTGGCCGCGCGGGCGACTTCAACAAGGTGAAGCGTGTCGATGATGCCGATGCCGCGACCGGGGGTGACACCCGAGATGGCCTGCGCATAGTTGAGGTTCGGGTTCATGCGGGTTGCAGGAGAGACGAACCAGGCGCGGAGATGGGCGGCAGCGTGGGTGGCGTACTTTGTCTCGCGCGTGATGCGCCATGCGGCAGTGAGGGCCGGCATCTGGACGGATAGCCGAAGCATCGCTTGCCGGTGGGCGACGAAGTTGGCGGGGTTGGAGAAGCCGTCACGGCGGATGTAGGGGCCGGTGGGGTTCTTCGGGTCGGGCCACCAGTAGTCGCCCTCGGAGAAGAAGTCATGCAGGCCGCCAGTACTGCGTGGGGCCTGGCTCGCGGTGATGGTGATCGGGGATTCTGAGAGGTAGTGATTGGCGGCTGCAAGGACGCGAGTGCGCTCGATGGCCGCGAGGTGCAGCGTGGGGGTAGCTGCGAAGAGGCGCGGGGTGAGGGCAAGAGTTGCAGCGCTGGTAAGGAATTGACGGCGGTTCTGGAGCAGGCTCTCTTGCATGGAGAGAAGTTTACGCCTGTGCTGTAAATGCGTGGACAGTGCTCCTAAGAGCCTTGCAAGTCCTGCAACAGGGCGCGTGTCTCCGTGATGACATCCTCGGCTTTGGCAGAGGCGAGCGGCCAGCGCAGGATGCCTTGCGGGGTGAACTGGGCTCCGCGCTTGGTGTTGCGGCTGACGAGTCGCATGAGTATGCCGGGGTCGATGGTGCGCTCGCGGGCAGGAGCTTCGCCGGGTGCGGTAGCGGGTGCACCGCCGGAGAGCGCTTCCGCAAATTTGAGGTGAAGCATCTCGACGAAGGTCTTGAGAGGCGGATGCTTCTTCGGCGTCTGGCCGTGGCGAACGGGTAGGGGCGGTGCGTTGTTGGGAACTTCGATCTGGGTTCGCTTGCGGTCGAGTTGCGCAATGCCGAGTTGCTGGCAGAGGAGGCGAAGTTCGCCGACAGCGAGGAGGTTGAGGACGGACTCGGGTGGTGCACCGTAGCGGTCTTGTAGTTCGGCGCGGACGTCGGTGAGGGTCGCCTGGTCTTCGGCTCCTGCGATGCGCTTGTACATGCGCAGACGCTGATTCTCCTCGGGGATGTAGTCGCTATCGATGCGCACGGAGACGCCGAGGTTGATGGTGGTGCCAGCGTGGGCGGGCTTCTCGTACTCGCCCTTCATCTTGCGGACGGCCTCTTCGAGCATCGTGGTGTACATCTCAAAGCCGATGGCTTCGATGTGGCCGGACTGCTCGCCGCCGAGCATGTTGCCGGCGCCACGAAGTTCGAGGTCGAGGGCTGCGATCTTGAAGCCGGCACCGAGGTCGGAGAACTCCTTGAGGGCAGCAAGGCGGCGACGGGCGATCTCGGTGAGCTGTTGCTCCGGCGGGATGAGGAGGTAGGCATAGGCGCGACGGTTGCTGCGGCCCACACGGCCGCGGAGCTGGTAGAGCTCGCTGAGTCCGTGTCGATCCGCCCGGTTGATGATGATGGTGTTGGCGAGCGGTATGTCGAGGCCGTTCTCGATGATGCTGGTGGCGACGAGGACGTCGTACTCGTGATTCATGAAGGCGAGCATGACGCGTTCGAGCTCGGCTTCTGGCAGTTGGCCGTGGCCGATGACGACTCTCGCACTGGGTACGAGTTCGCGAATCTTGGCGGCTAATTCATAGATTGTTTCAACGCGGTTGTGGACGAAGTAGGTCTGGCCGCCACGCTCCATCTCCATCTCGATGGCGGTGCGAACCAGTTTTTCATCGAACTTGGCGACGATGGTCTGGATGGCCATGCGGTCTTTGGGCGGAGTTTCGATGACCGACATATCTCGTAACCCGATCAGTGACATATGCAGGGTGCGCGGGATGGGCGTGGCGGACATGGAGAGCACGTCGATGGCGGCGCGCATCTGCTTCAGGCGTTCTTTGTGGCGGACACCGAAGCGCTGCTCTTCGTCGACGACGAGAAGGCCTAGGTCCTGGAACTTGAGGTCCTTTTGCAGGATGGCGTGAGTGCCGATGAGAATGTCGATCTTGCCTTCAGCAGCCTTCTCCAGGATGATCTTCTTCTCCTTCGCGGTGCGGAAGCGGGAGATCATTTCGATGTTAACGGGGAAGTTCGCGAAGCGTTTCTTGAAGGACTCGAAGTGCTGAAAGGAGAGGACGGTGGTGGGGGTGAGGACAGCGACCTGCTTGGAGTCCTGCACGGCCTTGAAGGCGGCGCGCATGGCGACTTCCGTCTTGCCGTAGCCGACGTCTCCGCAGAGGAGGCGGTCCATGGGCTGGGTGGACTCCATGTCGGCCTTGATGTCGGTGATGGCGGCGAGTTGGTCGTCGGTGGGGCTGAAGTCGAAGGCGTCCTCGAACTCGTGCTGCATGTTGGTGTCGGGCGAGAAGGGTGTGCCCTGTGCAGCCTTGCGCTGCGCGTAGAGGATCAGCAGCTCGGCGGTCATATCGGCCATGGCCTTCTTGACGCGGGCTTTGGTCTTCTGCCAAGCCTGGGTGCCGAGCTTATTGAGCTGCGGTGCGGGGCCAGTATCAGTGGAGCGGTATTTTTGGACGAGGTCGAGGCGGGTGAGCGGGACGTAGAGCTTGGCCTCGTCCGCAAACTCCAGGATCATCAGCTCGAGCGGCGGCTGGCCATTCTCTTCGATGACGCGCAGACCGCAGTACTGGGCGATGCCGTGCTCGACGTGCACGACGTAATCACCGACGGTGAGGTCGCGGAAGTCGGAGATAAAGGCGGAGGTTTTTGATTTGCTGCGACGGGTGGGGCGGGTGGTGATGTCGGCGTCGTCGATCAGGTCCTGCGCGCCGAAGACGATGATCTGCGAGGCGGTGGACTGGTTGAGGTCGAGGACCTGGACGCCGTTGGCGATGGCGGTTTTGACGATGACCGGGGTGCGTAGCTCGCCTGCTAGATAGCTGGACTCGGAGTAGACGGTGGCACTGCCTGGTGCTTCGTTGCGGGAGCCGAGGCGGTAGGGGAGTTGGTACTCCTGGAGCAGCCCGGCGAGTCGCTCGACCTCGCCCTGATTGGGAGCGGTGAGGAGGATTCTTGCGTCCGTAGCCATAAGCGCTTTGATCGCATCGATCAAAGCTGGAATTGCACCGTGGAAGCGCTGGGTGGGGCGTGTGTGGAAGTCGACCTCGGAGAGATCGCTGCGGTCTGCGTCAAGGATGTCGACGAGGCCGAGCTGATCGAGTTCGCAGCCGGGCGACTTATGCAGCAGATCGTCGAGGTCCCATGGGGAGAGATAGATGTCGTCAGGCCGGACGAGGGTGCCGATGCCGGAGCGGTCATGGCGCTGCTCAACTTTGTTCCACCAACGCTCGCCCTGATTTTTGACCATGGAGGGTTCTTCGATGAAGACGCGGGTGGTGGGGCCGAGGAGATCGAGGAGGGTCTTGTTGGCTCCGGCTACGGGGGCGAAGAACTCCCAGCCGGGGAAGATGGTGGCCTCCCCGGTGCGCGTGCTGACGTGGGTGACTAGCTCAGCAGGCTCTTCGCCGCCTTCGAGTGTGGCTCCGGCGATGGTGCCGCTGCGGGTGAGGCGGGCGTTGATGGCGGCGAGTAGTTTTTCGGTGACCGGGGTCTCGGTGAGGGGGAGGAGGAGGGTGTCGTCGAGCGAGCCGCTGGAGCGTTGGGTCTCGGGGTCGAACTTGCGGATGGACTCGATCTCGTCGCCGAAGAAGTCGATGCGGACGGGGCGTTCGGTCTCGGGGGAGAAGACGTCGATGATGCCGCCGCGGATGGTGACCTGGCCGGGCATCTCGACGACGTCCACCTTGATGTAGCCGACGGAGAGCAGGTGCTCTACGAGCATGTCGGGCAGGTGCTCTTCGCCGACGCGCAGATGCAGGGCGAGGGCGCGGTAGAAGTCACGCGGGAAGAGCTTCATGCAGGCGGCTTCGAGTGGCGCGATGACCAGGCGGGTGGTGCTCTCTCGCTGGCTGGCGATTTTCCAGAGGGTGGCGGCGCGGTGCTCCTGGATGTCGGAGTGGGGGGAAAGATTTTCGAAGGGGAGGACGTCGTGGGCAGGGAGGCGGAGGACCTGCTCGGCGGCGAGGGCGCCGGTGAGGTCGCAGGCGGCGAGGACGGCGGCGTGGAGGGCTTCGGCGGCCTTGTTGTCGGCGACTACGATGACGCAGGGGGTGGCGGCGGCGCGGACGAAGAGCGGCAGATAGAGGGCGCGGGCTGTGAAGGTGAGTCCAGAGACACGTCTGCGCCCGGTTCCGGCGCTGAGATGGCGCCGAACTCGCTCAAATGCAGCGGAGTGTTCGAGGTCCGCAAGCAGTTCGCGGACAAAGGGGAGAATCATTGCTGTTCTGATTGTAGCTGGTGTTGCGAGGCACCCCCCTCCTCCCCCTATTTTGTGCAAAGTCTTCCAACGAAACACTTTAGGTTTGGACTTCAGGTAGGTTCGGGTAAAAAAGTCTTGTTTTTAGGGGAGTGGCTGACGCAAAGTCTTCGAACGAAACGACTTGGTGTGTGCAAGGTGGCCTGAGTGATGGAGTTTGGGCTGCTGGATTTGGCATTGCACCCTGTCTATCTGGTAGGTGAGTGTCAAGTTTTCGATATTCGTTTGGGACTGAAGCGGGTGTGGAGTGGGGGATCTGCGGCGCGGTTGAAGTGGTCGCGCTTTGCGCGATGCCGATACGTGCGATGAAGCGCTGCGTGAAAGAGGCCTCGGCACCCGAGGTTGAATGGTTTAGACGATACGGGCGATATTAGCGGTTTCGGGGTTCTTCGACTTCGCTCAGAATGACGGTTCTGTTGGGTAGGTGGAAGAGAGCGGTCGTGCTTTGCACGATGCCCACTCATCAAACTATGAGTGGGGCACCCGGGGCGGTTGGGGGCAGAGCCGTTCAAGACTTGGTCCTGGAGCGGAGCGTGTTGTGCTTCCCCACCCATCGCGCGATCAGGCGCGCTCAGAATGGGGAACCCGGAGGTTTGTGCTTTTTCGAAGGAAAATGCTGTAAGGGCCGAAGGGACTGCTGAAAGTCTCTTCCGTCGATTATTTGGTGAGCTTCAGCAGTAGTACGCTGCGGCGTGGGATGTTGAATTTGGTGTTGTCGTTGATTGTGCCGAGGTCTTTGGCGGCCCAGATGTCGCGGGCTTTGGGGTTGCCTTTGACTCCGGCCTGGGCGAGGTGGAGGGTGTTGCCGCGCAGGTCGGAGGCACCCTCCCCGAAGTTGAAGATAGCGAGGGCGGTTGCGCCGTCCTTGAGGGGGCGGGACCAGATCTCGAGCGGACCTTCCGAGAAGATGCGGTCGGCCTGGTGGCCGAGCGGGTCCTGATCGATGGCGAGGATCTCGGGGTTGGTGAGGATAGCCTTGACGTCGGGGGTCATCAGGGTGAGATTGTTGCCGGCGATCAGGGGTGAGGCGAGCATGGACCAGAGGGTCATGTGCAGGACGTTGTCATCGTGGGTGAGTTTGCCGTTGCCAACTTCGAGCATGTCGGGATCGTTCCAGTGGCCGGGAGCGGCGAACTTACTGAGGCCAGCCTGTTCGCGGCCGAGCAGGGTGAT
>JANYER010000012.1 GCA_025359825.1 Granulicella sp. | reverse complement strand
GGGTATGCGGGGAATTCACCGGAGGTCGTCCTACTGGAACCGGTCAGCAGCAGCGCTGGCGCTGGCCGCCGGATCTCTTCGGAACGGGGGCCCCCGGCGACGCGTTGGGAGAGTTTACGTTCGCGGATAGGGGTGGTGGTGGTGGAAAGCACGCTCGAAGGCGGGTGGGGCTGATGGGGGTGGCGGTGGACGAAAAGCCGAAGGGGGCGGGGGAGGCGGTGATGCCCCCCTCCGTCCCCAGCCACCGGCGGCTCCGTAGGGCCAGCAGGGCCAGCAGTAGGCCCTCCGTGGCCAGGGTGGCCGATGGCAGGGTTAGCAGCAGCAGAGCTTCGAGGAGGGTGCCCAACGGAGTGGGGTCCAGTTGGGGCAGGTCCTGCGAAGGGGTGGAATGGGGTGGAATGGGGTGGGTTGAAGGGAACCCGGAGGAAGACCCGCTCAGGAACCGGGGGACCGTCCGGGGTGGGGCACGGCGGGGGCCGAGGGTAGGTCCGGAAAGGAGCCGAAGGGGAGTCCGGTGTAGGTGGGGGGTGGTAAATGCCGGGGTGCCCCAGGGTTGGGGGTGTATAGGAGAGGGGTGGAAACACCCCCTGATGGTCCGGGATTCCGGAAGAAGGGCCACCTGAAGGGCCCCGAAGATGGTCCAACACCGGCCTGGGACCCCCCAAGGGGGTCCGGGACGTCCCATTTTGACCCCCGGGTGGGGGGCCTTTGGAAGTACACTGGTGGGGGAGCTCCACCCGCGGGGTGGGGGGACCGACGGAGGGGCGACGGCGCTGCTGCCACCACCACGAGTTTTTCCGCCAAGAACCGGGACCCCCCGCGCTCTGCGCCCCGCGGGCGCTCCTCCACCGGTGTACTTCCACGTCCATGGGTTGCGGAAGGGGTCGGGAGACAGGGTGCGGCGGGTTTCGAACCCGCGTGGGGCGTTAACCCTCCGGCTTTCGAAGCCGGCGCCTTCGTCCACTCGGCCACGCACCCGCTGCCCCCAAACCCTCCGCAGGGGTTTTCAATTGTACCCCCCAAAAAAGAGGGGGTGGGGTTGAGGGGGGGATTCCACCCCCCCCAGTAGACTCCCCTACGCGCCTCGGGAGACGACGGAAAGGGTGTGGGACAACAAAGTCCCGATTAACGGGAGGCCGGCGTGGGGGGCTCTGGGGGAGGGAAAAGCACTCCCCGAAGCCAACCCCCCCAAAATCCTAGACCCCCACACAAGTCCATCCGCCGGGATCTCCCGGACCTAGTCCTGGAAGGGGGCCAGCAGGAAGGGCGGAGGTGCCAGGGAGCTTATGGATGAGCAGCAGCCGCAGGGAGGTCCGGTGGAGGGCCCCCACCGTACCCCACGCAGGTTGAGGGCCGCCAGCAGCGCCAGCGCCAGCAGCGGGGGTCGGGGGGATTCCAGCTCTAGGCCAGCAGTGGAGGGGGTCCGCCGTTGATGGACCCCCACCCCCTTCGGGTGACCGTAGGTTCCCCCTTGACCCAAAGTGGGCGGGCTGCTCCGCCGTGACCCTCCAACCCTTCAACCCCTCAACTTTGCCGGGAGGCCGCCAGCAGCCTCCACTCCGGGCCTCTTCCCTTCTCTTCTTCTCTTCTTCTCTTCTTCTCTTCTTCTCTTCTTCTCTTCCTTCTTCCCCCCCCTATAATGGGCGATGGATGGGATGACCCGCAGCGCTTGGGTTGGGTTGGTTTCAATGATGTCCAGGGACAGCTTCCGCTCCCCCTACCGTGTTACGACTTCGCTCCAATTAATAGATAGGCAGTAGCGGCGACCAGCCCCGCCTTCGTACGGGGGCTTTTCGGGGGGACCCCCCGCTAGGGGAGCCCCCCCACCCTCCGCGATCCCGGTAAGTTGGGCCGACGTTTCCAGACAAACTATTTTTCGGAGCATGACGGGCGGTGTGTACAAAACCCAGGTACATATTCACCGCGGCATGCTGATCCGCGATTACTAGCGATTCCCTCTTCGCGTTTTCAAGTTGCAGAAAACGATCCGAACTTCGACGGTGTTAAGGATTCGCTCCGGCTCACGCCCTTGCCTCCCACTGTCTCCGCCATTGTATTGCATGTGTAGCCCAGTTCATCGGAGCCATGACGACTTGACAGTTGGTCCCCATTGTTCCGCGGACGCGATGAACCCACCGTCGCCCCGGTGCCAAACCCCGAGCAGAGCCCGACGTCGGCCCCCGAAACCCCCTTTGCTGTGGGGGTGCGGGGCTGCCTGTTCCGGTGTACTCGAATCTAGGGATTGCGCTCGTTACAGAATAATTAAACCCATATAATAAACACGAACTGAAACAGCCATGCAGCATCTGAGACGTCTACAAACCCCCCAAGTCCTGTACCAAGGTAGGCTGTTCATCTCGCGTGTTCAACTGCGGTCCTACCTTCGTATGCCACGTCCCGTGCATCCCCCTCCTCCGCCTGCCGAAGATCCCCAAAGGGATCCCCGACTCCCCGTCGCTCTCCGGCCGGATGGTTTTCTGGTTTCAGTACCCGTTCCAACGCCACCCTTCTGGCAAGGATGGACTACGCCCTTAGCGCGTCTGGAGGGCAGGGCCCCGAGAGTACAGTTTTCGCGTTTTCGACGTGCGCCCTATGCATGCGCCGCCGGTGATCTTGGGGCGTCCGGACCCCCCCGCCTCCGGCGGGGGTCGGCCTCCGTCGGCACCCCATCCGCTGAGCGGACAGGGTCCCGGTACTGGGGACGGCGGGGGG
>JANYER010000436.1 GCA_025359825.1 Granulicella sp. | reverse complement strand
CTCTGCGCAGGAAGCAGACGAAAGAAGAAGAGGCGCCAGCATCGCGCAGATCATCAGGAGGTGTTTCATCGGGCCTCGTCGCCGGTAGCTATGGGCCGGGGTAAACGAGCCTCTATCTCTGGTCGCACTCGAGTGATCGTTTGTACGCTATCCGGTCCGGTACCGACCAGGAAATGCTCTCCCCCGCAACTGACGAGTACAAGTTGCTTCCTGGGTCCGACCGACAGCGTCTCTACGATACGCATCCGCTTTCGCCCCGTCGGCTGGTTGATCAGGGTACCCGTCATGAAGCGCGCAAGAACGGCCAGCACACGCGCTGCAGGACTTGCTCCGGTGGGCTGCGTTTTGGCGGCTTTGCACGCATGCTCCCCGTGCAAATCAGTTACGAGATGCATCCTTGGTTTAGGCTCCATCATGCCAACCTCGTCAAGCGTGCAGCCAGGCGGTTTTCAACCACTTCAAACTCACACCAACTCAACTGAACGGCACCTATCCTGAACGGCACGTCGTCTGTTGTCTTCCATTCGCTCGATAAAGTCTGACCAGCCTTGAGAGCCAGCAGGTCCTGCACCATGAAGCGCCTGAGTGGGATTCCCGCCGTCACCCGCATCGGCAAGCGCGAGAGCAGAGGCCATGCTGTGTGCTCATCAATGCGCTGCATATCAGGTTTGGGCAAGAGGCTTGCCGTTATCTGAATCGGAACTAGATGTGTCTCTTGCATATGCATCCTTCTGGTTGCTTAGCGTTGAACTAGAAACTCGGTGAAGAGCACGTCTGCAATTCTGATCTCGGGCACCTTCAGTGCGAGCGCCGAACGAAGCTGCTGTTTCAACTGTTCCTTACCGTCCGGGGCAAGGAGACTGGAACTTGTGTCACGACCGATCACCGTGAGCGCGGCATCTCTTTCTGCGGCCTCGAAAGCATTGACAGACTTCCCCTTCGCACCTGACTCGTCAGTTCCTTTTGCTGACTTCTCAATGGGTTCCTCCTCGATGCGAAGAGTGATGGCAACGCGGAGATAACAATGCCCATCGTCATCGGCAAGATTGACAAGCAGTGGTTCAAATACTGCCAGATGGGTCTTGGGAACCGCTTTTGGTGCCGCTTCACCCTTTACCGGTGCGGTAGGGATCGGCATGCGTCCGGTCTTCGAGAGCCAGAACACCAGTCCACCCGCACCGACCATGGCAAATGTTGCAGCGATGACTGCAACGACAATCATGCTCATCAAGCCCTGCCTGTTGGGGGCCGGGGGAGTGGAACCAATCTGATTTTCTTCACTCATAGTGCTTTCACTTGGTGCAGCTCAATGGCCACTCTGAAGAGGGCCTACATTAGCAGCCTTTCATCCGCAGAAAAGCCGGATGCGATGACGTCGCATCCGGCTTTGCCCTGGACAGACCTAGCGAATCATATTGATCGCTTGCTGAGTCACCGAGTCAAACGTTGTGACGGTCTTCGAGTTAGCCTCAAAAGCACGTTGTGCCACGATGAGATCCGAGAATTCGGCAGAGATATCGACGTTCGATTGCTCCAACGCATCGCCCTCAATCGCCCCGCGGCCACCTGCATTCGCAACTCCCACGCTGATCCCGCCTGAAGCATCGGTGGCCGCGTAGTCATTTCCTCCGGCGCGTGTGAGGCCGTCGGTATTGGCAACCATCGCTACCGCAACCTGCCCTACCTTTGTGGTACGTCCGTTACTGAATGAAGCCGAGACTACTCCATCGCCATCCACGGAGAAACCCTGGTAAGCACCCGCAGCAAAACCATCCTGAGTTGTGGCTGAAGTGTTGGACGTGCCGGCGGTCTGGGTGATCGTAGGCCTGCTGGCTGCGTCATAGAGATTCAAGTTGAAGGTCAAGTCGCTTGCGCCATCTTTCATGCCAGGAAATGAAATCCCGCTGACATTCGCTGCGGGCGCAGTCAATTTACCAGACGAATCAAACGTCAGCGTGCCTACATCGTTGATTGGAGTTCCGCTGAAATCCCCGGGAGGTATCCCGACAGAATAATTCCACGTCGTGGGGCTGGTCTTGATGAAGTTCACCGTGGCGTTGTGGCTTTGACCCAGGGAGTCGTAAAGCTCTATCGCAGACGAGAACTGCTTTCCAGGTGAGGCACTCGCATCCAGGCTGGTGGTGAGCGAGATATTGGTCGTGGTCTGGGCGGTTTCGCTCTG
>JANYER010000239.1 GCA_025359825.1 Granulicella sp. | reverse complement strand
CTGCAACACCGCCCTGGCCGCTGCATTAGGAACTCCAGCAGCAGAAACTCTTTCACGGTTAGGTCCACCGCTCGCCCGCCATGCGTCACCCGCCGCTCCATGCGGTTCAGTTCCACCGCGCCATGCCGCAGTACCGGGTCGGAGAACGTCTCCCGCCGTCGCAGCAATGCCCTGCACCGTGCTGTCAGCTCAAAAAAACTGAAGGGCTTCAGCAGGCAATCATCCGCTCCCAGGTTCAGGCAGCGTACCCGCTCCTCCACATCGCTGCGCCCCGTCAGCACCAGCACCGCAGTTCCATCGAACCGTCCGCGCATCTCGGCCAGCACTTCGGTCCCATCCCGTTTCGGCAGGCTCAGGTCCAGCACAATCAGGTCCGGGCGAAATTCCTGCGCGTGCCGCAACCCAGCCTCGCCGTCCCCCACCCAAGCCACCTCATGGCCCTCCTGCTGCAGACCTTTCTGCAAAAACAGACCTAACGCCGCATCGTCTTCCACTACCAAAATCTGCATTCCCAACACCTCGATAAGCTCTATGAAGATCGAAGCTTCAGCACAAAGGTCTGCTCAACTGGTTACCTTTGCGCTGTTGCTTTCATTACTTTGGTTCACAGGTCTTTTCCACACAAGCCAAATCTGTCGTTCTCAGGAGTTACTAATTCCAAAACGGGAATCAGCCCCTACTCCTCTCCGGTCTCTAACTCGTCACCTGTTCTAAAAACAAATTCCCCCAGTTCGCTTTTTATTCGCTACAATTCTTGCATGGCTATTACGCGGCGGCAAAAAGAGGTCATCGACTTCCTCTCCGGCTTCACTCAGAAGAACGGATACTCCCCCTCCTACGAAGAAATCGCCGGCGGCCTCGGCCTCAGCTCTCTGGCCACCGTCCATAAACACATCACCAATCTGCAGAACAAAGGCCTCCTTCAGCGCGCTCACAATCGCAGCCGCTCCATCGATGTGCTGCCCGTCCGTTCCGGCAAAAAAGGCTCCGACCGGCTGCCGCTCCTCGGACGCATCGCTGCCGGCCAACCGGTCGAAGCGATTGAGACAGCAGAGAGCATCTCCCTCAACGACATCATCGGCAACCGCGAAGTCTTCGCCCTTGAGGTTCGCGGAGACTCCATGCGCGACGAGCACATCGTCTCCGGGGACTACGTCCTCGTCGAGCGAACCAGTACTGCCCGCGAAGGCGAAATCATCGTTGCCCTCATCGACGGTGCCGACGCCACCCTCAAGCGCTTCTACCGGGAAGGCAGCATGATCCGCCTCCAGCCCTCCAACGTCGAGATGGCCCCCATCTACGCCCCCGCCGCCAACGTCTCCATCCAGGGCAAGGTCCTCGGCGTTCTCCGCAAATACGCATGAACTCAAATAGATAACAATTCACACCCGCGAACGGAACTTACCTCGCCTCTCCTGCGTAACTCTCCTCCGAGACAGCAATCTCCCCTCTCATAGGAGTCGCACCATGGCAACACAACGCAAAGGCAAACGTAAGCTCTGGATCTGGGGCGGTCTCTCGCTCCTCGTAATCGCAGTCGTCCTCGGCATGGCTGTAGCCGCTCGCGGTAATGGCACCAAGCTGGAGCCTTCGCAGCTCGGCAAGGCTGAACGCGGCGACATCGCCCGCTCCGTCGTCGCCACCGGCAAGGTCCAGCCCATCACCAAGGTCGAAGTGAAGTCCAAGGCCTCCGGCATCGTCACTCGCCTCGATACCGACATCAACGCCGTCGTCCGCCAGGGCCAGGTCCTCGCCCAGCTCGACCAGGTAGAAATCCTCGCCCAGGTCAACGCCCAGAAGGCCCAGCTCAACGCGGCAGAGTCCAACGCCCGCGCCGCTGCTGCCGCCATCCAGTACGACAAGGTAAGCGCCGAAGCCCCCGACCTGCCCATGTACAAGCACACCTACGACCGCGCCCAGCAGATGGCCAAAGACGGCGTCGTATCCCAGCAGGCGCTCGACGACGCCCAGCAGAAGTATCTCTTCGCCGCCAACACTCGCGACAAAGCCCTCGCCCAGATCACCGTCGACACCTCCCGCCTCCAGCAGGCCGAGGCCCTGGTCGCCCAGTCCCGCGCCTCCCTCAATCAGCTTGAGGAGCAGCTCTCCTACACCACCATCACCTCGCCCATGGACGGAGTCATCCTCTCTCGCGACGTGGAAAAAGGCGACGCCGTCTCCTCCATCCTCGTCCTCGGCAGCACCGCAACGCTGGTTATGACCATCGGTGACATCCATCAGGTCTACGTGCAGGGCAAGGTGGATGAGTCGGATATCGGTAAGGTCTACATGGGCCAGCCCGCTCGCATTAAGGTCGAGTCCTTCAAGGACAAGACCTTCCTCGGCAAAGTCACCCGCATCGCCCCCCTCGGCGTCGAGAAAGATAACGTCACCACCTTCGAGGTCCGCGTCTCCATCGACAACCCTGGTGGCGAACTCAAGGCCAACATGACCGCCAACGCCGAGGTCCTCCTCGACGAGCACAAGAACGTTCTCACCGTCCCCGAGCAGGCCGTCGTCTACGATAAGGATCGCAACGCCTCCGTCGAGGTTCCCGACACCACCCAGAAGAAGGGCCGCCGCAGCGTCTCCATCAAGGCCGGCATCTCCAACGGCACACGAACCGAGGTCCTCGCCGGTCTCAAACAAGGCGACCCAGTTATCTTGCAGCAGTAAAATTGACCAGCGAAATCACAGGCCACCAGTCACGACTTAAACATCAAGAACGAGAGTACGAAAGAGGAGTCCACCATGAACATCCACACCCTCCCCCGCACCGTAGCCTTCCACGCTGCACTCGCCCTCGCAGCCACCTCGGCCTTCGCTGCTGAGTCTAACTTTGATCGCACTCTTACCATCGGCGCATCGCCCATCATCTCTGTAGCTACAGGCTCCGGCTACATTCATCTCCGTCCCGGGTCGGACTCGCAGGTCCACATCGTCGGCCACGTCCACGGCAATAAGGGTTGGGGATCCGGCAGCGGCGATGTCGACGCCCGCGTCCAGCAGATCGCAGCCAACCCACCCATCGCCCAGTCCGGCTCGCAGGTCACCATCGGCGACCGCCGCAACAACCAGGACCTCTACCGCAACATTAGCATCGACTACGACATCACCCTGCCCCGCAGCTCCGCCCTCACCGCCACCTCCGGCTCGGGCGATATCGATATTCAAGAAGTAGGCACCAGCCTCAAGGCGGACTCCGGCTCCGGCTCAGTCCGCGCCCACGGTATTCAGGGCCCTGCCAACCTCCAGACCGGCTCCGGCGACATCGAACTCCAGCAGACAGGCCCAGGCGACGTTCGCGCCCAGACCGGCTCCGGCTCAGTCCGTCTCAACGGAATCGCCGGCGGCCTTCACGCAGGCACCGGTTCCGGAGACATTGAAGTCAACGGAAAGCCCACTACTGATTGGAAGCTCGGCACCGGCTCTGGCAGCATTCACCTCAACGTCGGTAAAGCCACCCCCTTCACCGTCAACGCCAGCACCGGCTCCGGCGGCATCCGTATTGAGCAGCCCTTCAACATGCAGGGCGATCTCAACCGCCACCACATCACCGCAGCAGTCAACGGCGGCGGCCCCGTCATCAAGGCCGATACCGGCTCCGGCGACATCCACATTCAGTAATCCGGTATCTCACACGTAATTCCAAAGCAACAACAGCGGGGCAGGATAGAACATCATCCGCCCCGCTGTTACTTTAATCTCTAGATCGCCAACTGAGCTAAATGCTCAGACAGCGCTGGTCAAAGTCGTTCCAACTGAACTGAAGACAGTTCCGATACTCGTCGCCAACCCCTTCATCGAAGCAATCGCGCCCAGACCAACCAGGGCAGCAACCAATCCATACTCAATCAAATCCTGGCCCGCGTCCTCAGCCAGAATTCGTTTCGATATCTGCAAGCTAAAAAGATAAACTCGTCTCACGATCTTTTCCTCTTCCTGCAAAATTCAGCCTGCAAACTTCAGACAGCGCTGGTCAGATTCGTTCCAATCGTCGTAAACGCGGAACTAATCTTGGTTGCCAGTCCCTTCATCGAGACCACCGCTCCCAGTCCAATCAAAGCTGCAACCAATGCATATTCGATAAGGTCTTGCCCATTATCGTCTTGGATAAAGCGTTCTATCCGGTGTCCCCAACGGACCATTCTCTGACTTCGCACAGCAATAGAACCTGGCCCAATGCCCACATCAAACTCCATGCATAAAACCTAACCGTAAAAGCACACCCCAGCTATTACCGAAAAGTCGTACCATCCGCAATCAACCTTCACCCGTAACGGCTCAATTCACCAAACAGCCAACCCATTACCATAGAGACATGCCTCTAGAACCCGCCCCGCGCCTGCTCGTCTTCGACCTCGACGGCACCCTCATTGACTCCCGCATCGACCTTTGCAACTCCGTCAACGCCACACTCTCCCATCTCGGCCGCGCCACCCTACCCGAAGCCGTCATTGCCAGCTACATCGGCGACGGGGCCTCCATGCTCATCCGCCGCGCCCTAGGCGACCCCTCCGGCGACATCCAGGACGAGGACTATCTCGCCTCCGCCCTCACTTACTTCCTCGACTACTACCGCATCCATAAACTCGACTTCACCTACGTCTACCCCGGCGTCATCGAGTCTCTGGAGACTATCCTCGCCGCCTTCCCCAACGTCCCCATGGCAGTCCTTACCAACAAACCAGTAAACCCGTCACGCGACATCTGCGCCCACTTCAGCCTCGACCGCTTCTTCTTCCAGAACTACGGTGGCAACAGCTTCCACACCAAGAAGCCCGACCCGCACGGCCTCCTCACCCTCATCGCCGAAGCCAACGCCCTTCACCCCGCAGCCTCACCCATCACTTCAGCTCACACCATCATGATCGGTGACTCCGACGTAGACATCCTCACCGCCCGCAACTGCGGAGCGCAGAGCATCGGCTGCACCTTCGGTCTGGCCCCACACACATTGGCCGTTGCACAGCCCGACGCCCTCGCCCACTCCCCCCGCGATTGGCCCACACTCCTCGGAGTCGCCTCTACTGCAACATTCATTTGACCCGCCACCACACCCTTGCTACCTTAGTCACACATCTTCAAGGCGATGGGGTTCCGCCTTACGAACCGCCCTGATCCACTCTCAGGTGCTGATGACTCCTACGATTCCCGTAGGAGACCCATGCCTCTCAATCCGACACTGCAAGCCACTTCGCCTACCAAGCAAAATCCTCTGCGCTACGCAATCCGATGGCTGCTCATCGCCACCATCATCGGAGTGCTCGCCGGCACAGCCTCCGCGATCCTCATCGAATCCCTCAACCTCGCTAATAACCTACGCGAGTCCCACCTCTGGCTCATCGCCTTACTGCCCATCGCAGGCTTTCTCGTCGGCCTACTCTACCACCACCTCGGACGCTCCGTAGAAGCTGGCAATAACTTGATTATCGAGCAAATTCACGCCGAAGCGGACCACCCCACCAACGCCACAATTCAAGCTCGAATGACACCGCTCATCCTGCTCAGCACCTTCATCACCCATCTCTTCGGCGGCTCCGCAGGACGCGAAGGCACCGCAGTCCAAACTGGCGCATCCCTCGCCGATCAACTGACCCCACTCCTCCGTAAGTTACATATCCCCATCACCATTCAAGACCGCCGCATCCTCCTCATGGCCGGAGTAGCCGCAGGCTTCGGCTCGGTCTTCGGCACCCCCATCGCAGGAGCCATCTTCGGCCTCGAAGTCCTTACCGTAGCCACCCCAACCCACCGCACCATCAACTTCCAGGCAGTCCTTCCCTGCTTCCTGGCATCGTTCATCGCAGACATCACCACCCGCGCCTGGCACGTCCATCACACCGTCTACGCAGTCACCCCGGAAGCACTCCGCCTAGCAAACCCAACCGTCGTAAATCTCCTCAGCAGCATCGCAGCAGGTATCGCCTTCGGCCTCACAGCGCTCGTCTTCGCAAAGCTCACCCACACCATCAGCCGCGTCTTCAAGCAGCGTATCTCCTACCCACCCCTCCGTCCCTTCATCGGCGGAGTCATCGTAGCTGTCGCAGTCCTCATCCCTTTACGCTCCGGCATCGATACCACCCGCTACATCGGCCTCGGAATCCCCACCATCGTCGCCGCCTTCACCCAGCACCTGGCCCACTACGACTTCGCCGCCAAGCTCGCCTTCACCTCCATCACCCTGGGCGCAGGCTTCAAAGGCGGAGAAGTCACCCCCCTCTTCTACATTGGAGCCACGCTGGGCAACGCTCTCTCCAGTGTCCTTTCGCTGCCATCCTCTCTGCTAGCCGCCATGGGCTTCGTCGCAGTCTTTGCCGGAGCCGCCAATACCCCCATCGCCTCCACCCTCATGGCCTACGAACTCTTCGGCCCCCGCGCCG
>JANYER010000409.1 GCA_025359825.1 Granulicella sp. | reverse complement strand
TGACCGCGACTTCGTCGAGCCCTCCAACCTCCAGCGCCAGATCCTCTTCGACGAGGCCGACGCCCGCGATTCCCTCCCCAAGGCCGAGGCCGCCCGTCGCAAAATCGCGCTCTTCAACTCCACCATCACCGTCCAAGCCCACATCGCAGACCTCGTCCCTGCCAACATCGAAGCCCTGCTCGGCCCCACCCACCTGGTTCTGGACGCGACCGACAACTTCGAAACCCGTTATCTCATCAATGACTTCGCCGTCCGCCAGTCCATCCCCTGGATCTACGCTGCCGCCATCGGCGCCTACGCCGCCACCATGAACATCCTCCCCAAATCGGATACCCAGCCCGACACTCAGACAGCCCCCACCGCCTGCCTCGCCTGCATCTTCCCCAAGCCACCCACCGGCCCGGTCGAGACTTGCGACACCGCAGGAATTCTCTCCACCGCCGTCAACCTTGCAGCCTCCATCCAGGCGACGGAGGCCCTCAAGCTCCTCACCGGCCAACCCAACCTCATGCGTCGTACCTTGCTCTCGTTCGATCTCTGGTTCAACGAGCGCTCCGAGATCTCCACCGCCACCCCTAACCCTGACTGCACCGTCTGCGGCGCCCGCATTTTCTCCCACCTCGCCGGCGAGGGCCGCCCCCACATCACCCTCTGTGGCCGCAACTCCGTCCAGATCCATGAGCACCACCGCCCCGTCGACCTCCTCGCCCTCCACACACGGCTCGCCCTCCAGCACGACCTCCACGACCTGCGTGCTAACGATCTCCTGCTCCGCTTTCGCCGCGGCGATTACACCTTCACCCTCTTCAACGATGGCCGTGCCGTTATCCAGGGCACCACAGACATTACCCTCGCCCGCACCCTCTATGCCCGTTTCATCGGCTCCTGATTCCGCCCACCCCCGAACGCACCGAGCAGCATAAGTTACACAAACAACGCTGCATCCCATCTCTTCGGCACACTTTCCTACCCCAGCGCCGGACAACCTTTCTCTACCCTTCGTACTCATATAAACTCCAATCAAACAATCTCCGGAACCTGTCGTTTGTATCGATGCGATAGGCTAAAGAGAGTCGAGAAAAGGGCGATGATCGAAACGATGAGTTCAGAAAGCACACCTTCCACACTGCAGGGACTTCCGCCCACCCAGCCTCCTGCCACTGACGGACCAGCGAAGGGACTCTTCAAGCGGAATCCCCCCATCGCAGGCGAGGCCGAGGCCATCGAAGCCGCGAAGGCCGGCGACCCCGAGGCCTTCTCCAAGCTTTACGCCCTGCATAAGCGCCGCGTCTACACCCTTTGCCTGCGCATGCTCGGCAACGTCTCCGAAGCCGAGGACATGACCCAGGACGCTTTCCTGCACCTCTTCCGCAAGATCGGCAGCTTTCGCGGCGAGTCCGCCTTCTCTACCTGGCTCCACCGTCTCACCGTGAACCTGGTTCTCATGCAACTCCGCAAGAAGGGTCTACAGCTTGTCTCGCTTGAAGAAACCATCAACCCCGACGACGACTCCCCCAAGCGCGACTTCGGCAGCCGCGATCCAAACCTCACCGGCTCCGTAGACCGCGTCACTCTGGAGCGTGCGGTCGCCTCGTTACCTCCCGGATACCGCATGGTCTTTGTCCTCCACGACGTCGAGGGCTACGAGCACAATGAGATTGCAACCATGCTCGAGTGCTCCACCGGAAACAGCAAATCCCAACTGCATAAAGCGCGACTCAAGCTCCGCGAGCTGCTCCGCGAAACCGGACAGCCGCTCCAGCCGGCCGTCCTGAAAGAGGCTGTGCGATGACTCAGAATATTGATACAACCATCTCCTGCGCAGAGTTCCAGGACCATCTCCCCGAGCTGTTTGCCAACGCCAACGGGGTGCCCGACGATCCCACCCTCAAGCATCACCTCAACACCTGCGAAAACTGCGCCGCCCTGGTACGCGACCTCCAGTACATCGCCGATCAAGCACGTATGCTGCTGGAACCCGCCGAGGAAGATCCCAGCGACTCCGTCTGGAGCAATATCCAAAGCAAAATGGAGCTGGAACGCGCCGAGGTCGAAGCCGCAACCCCACCCCTCCCCAGCCAATAGTCAACCCAGCTAACCGAAAAGCAGCAGAGAGATTTCTGCTTGCAACCCCAACCAACCCGGTGTAACGTAACTTTGTATGTCGAAGACCTTCCAGCCCGTATTTTTTACTCTCTGCTATTGGCGCGCAACTGCGGCCGGGCGGAGTCTTCGCATGAATCTCTGAAATAGAACCTGATACACCTCAGAGTCTTCGATCTTCCCGAGCCGCGACCCTACAAAGGTCGCGGCTTTTGCTTGCACTAACAAAACTCTACAGGACAACAAAATGCCCGCCAATCAGCACGAAGCCACTAAACTACGGAGTAGCGCCATGACATCCACTGATACCCGGGCCGAGATCCCGACCATAACCGCAGACGCCCCTCTCCCCCCCACCTTC
The DNA here is from genome assembly GCA_025359825.1 of Granulicella sp. Classification (GTDB taxonomy): domain Bacteria; phylum Acidobacteriota; class Terriglobia; order Terriglobales; family Acidobacteriaceae; genus Edaphobacter. The sequence goes on along the minus strand of JANYER010000409.1, from coordinate 1,236 downwards.
GAGCGCCTCGTACTCACCGGCTTCATGGGAGCGGGCAAGTCCACCGTCGGCCGCCTCCTCGCCGCCCGCATCGGCTGGGACTTCCTCGATCTCGACGCCCACCTCGAAGAGCGCACCGCCAGCACCATCCCCGAGATCTTCGCCCTTCACGGCGAAGCCCGCTTCCGCCGGCTGGAGTCCTCCGCTCTGGCCTCCGCCCTCCACCGCCGTAACACCATCATCGCCCTCGGCGGCGGCACCCCTGAAGGCCTCACCAACCGCCTCCTCCTCGAGCAGACCCCCGGCACCTTCACCATCTTCCTTGACGCCCCTTTCCCCACCCTCTTCGACCGCTGCGTCCTTCAGGACATCGTCCGTCCCGTGCTCTCCGACCCTGACGCAGCCCACGCCCGCTTCGCCGCCCGTCATCCCCTTTACACCCGCCTCGCCGGCATCACCATCGAAACTGCCAACCTCACCCCGCAGGAGACCGTCGAAGCTCTGCTCACCCAGCTCAAGACCACAAAAACGAAGTAGTTCAAGCCGCGAAAACCCAATCCGCTGCATCCTACTTTGAAAACTACGCAGCACCATCAGGAGCACGACCTGTCCACCTATGCGCAACTCCCCAACGAATCCGGCGAACCCAATCTGGAGCGGGATGAAAAATCCCGCACCAGAGTGCGCGGCTATATTCTCTTTACCATCGCCGTACTCTGCGTCATAGGGCTCGGCTGGAAACTCACGAAAGAGTTGCAGATCCTTTATGTCAGCGCACTCTTCGCTGTCGTGCTGATGCCCGTCGTTAACTCCATCACCACGCTTAAACTGCGTGGCTACCATCCCTCCCGCCCCGTTGCCATCGTCATCCTCATCATGGCGGTACTACTCGCGCTCACCCTCTTTTTCACCATCGGGCTGCCTCCGGTGCTGCGCGACCTCCGCGAGTTCACCACCGAACTTCCCCAGCGCATCCCCTCCATACTCGGCCGCATCAAAAAGGTCCCCATGGCCGACCGCATCGGTCTCGACTCCTTCGCCCATCGTACCGAGGGGGCCGTCTCCGCCACCGCCGAATACCTCTTCACCTCGCTCCCCACCTTGCTCACCCACATCTTCGACATCCTCACCGCCGCCTTCCTCTGCATCTACTTCATGCTGGAAGGCGAAGAGGCGTACAAGTTTTTTCTGTCTCTCTTTCGCCGCGTACACCGCAATCGTCTCGACCAGACCCTCCGCAGAGCCGAACTAAAAATG
>JANYER010000408.1 GCA_025359825.1 Granulicella sp. | reverse complement strand
GTGATTGCGGCTCGCAAGGAGAACCGCATCGCCGATACGCTGCTGCTGCTGGAGCACCCGCCGGTGATTACGCTGGGACGTAACTCGAATCGCTCCAACATCCTTGCCAGTGACGAGTTGCTTGCCAGCCGTGGTGTGGAGCTGCATGAGATCAACCGTGGCGGCGATGTAACCTACCACGGTCCCGGCCAACTGGTTGGCTACCCTATCGTCGATCTGCGCGGCGACCTGCCCGGCAAAAAAGGCCCACACCTGGGGCCGGTCGACTTCGTCCGGCTGTTAGAAGAGGTGCTGATTCGCACCTGCGGCGACTACGGCGTGATGGCCCAACGCATCTGCAAGCTCACCGGTGTCTGGACGATTGCTGGCGGCAGCATTGCGGAAAAAAAAATCGCCGCCATCGGCGTCCATGTTTCGCAGGGGGTTACATCGCATGGTTTTGCCTTGAACGTGACCACAGATTTGCGCGACTTCGACTGGATTATCCCCTGTGGCATCACCGACAAGCAGGTCACCAGCCTGGAGCTGGAGGTCGATACCACAGCCGCAGCCCCGACGATGGAGTCGGTTGGTAACTCGGTGAGCCGGAACTTTGGCTGGGTCTTCAACCGCCAGATGTTGTGGTGCGACTCGCTGCAACAACTGCTGCACCCGGAGGCTGTCCCCACAACACCCCTCGCAGAGCAGTAGCGAACCGCGAATCGCAATATCGCACAGCTTGCCCGATAATCGCCTAAACCTGCCAGTGATCCACACGGCGTCTTATAATCCGATAGTCCGAAGCCGTCGGCCTTGCCTTGTGCGGTCCGGTTTCGTTCAGCCTCAAGCACCCCGATAAGGACTCTCATGCCGACTGACGTAGTAATGCCCCAGATGGGCGAATCCATCACCGAAGGCACCATCACCAAGTGGCTCAAGAAGCCAGGCGACACCGTCCAGCGCGACGAGCCTCTGTTCGAAATTTCGACCGACAAGGTGGACGCCGAGATTCCTTCCCCCGCCGCCGGTACGCTGGGTGAGATTAAGATTGCGGAAGGCACCACCGTCCAGATCAACACGGTCGTCTGCACCATTAATGAAGCTGGCGCCCCCGCTGCTGCACCTGCCGCCCCGGCCGCTGCGCCTGCCGCTGCTAAGAGCGAAGCCGCTGCTCCTGCTGCCGCCGCTGCTCCGGCGCCTGCCGCTGCTGGGCCTGGCACCGACGTTGTGATGCCGCAGATGGGCGAATCCATCACCGAAGGCACCATCACCAAGTGGCTGAAGAAGGTCGGCGACACCGTCCAGCGCGACGAGCCCATCTTCGAGATCTCCACCGATAAGGTAGACGCTGAGATTCCGTCCCCTGCTGCCGGCATTCTGACCGAGATCAAAATTCCTGAAGGCTCGACCGTCACCATCAACACCGTCGTTGCCGTGATTGGCGGAGGAGCAGGCGCACCTGCCGCCGCTGCTCCTGTTGCTGCCGCACCGGCTGCTGCTGCTGCATCCGCTGCTTCCTCTACTCCAGCTGCATCCGCTTCCGAGGGTGACAAGGTTCGCTCCTCGCCGCTGGTCCGCAAGATGGCGAAGGACAACAACGTCGACCTCACCCAGGTCCCCGGTACCGGCGCCGCTGGCCGCGTGACCAAGACCGATATCGTCGGCCATATGGAAGGTGGCGCGAAACCTGCTGCTGCACCGGCTGCCTCAGCCCCCGCAGCTTCCAAGCCTGCTGGAGCACAGCCGCTGCCAGGCGAAGTCGTTCCTATGACCAAGATGCGCAGCATCATCGCGCAGCGCATGGTCGAGTCCAAGCGCACCAGTCCGCACGTCCACACCGTCTTCAAGGTGGACATGACGCGGATCGTGAAGCTTCGCGAAAAAGAGAAGAACAAGTACGAGCAGCGCAACGGCGTGAAGCTCACCTACATGCCCTTCATCACGCGGGCCGCAATCGTCGCGCTGAAGAAGCATCCGGTGGTCAACGCCGCAGTCCAGGCCTCGAAGGACGGTGGGCCAGATGCCATCCTCTACAACAAGAGCATCAACATCGGTATCGCCGTCGCGCTGGACTGGGGCCTGATCGTTCCGGTCATTAAACAGACGGAGGAGAAGAACTTCCTCGGCATCACCCGCTCCATCGTCGACCTAGC
>JANYER010000399.1 GCA_025359825.1 Granulicella sp. | reverse complement strand
CAGAGCGAGAGCATGGACGTGGTGGCAGGAAGATGGGGTGGGGCGATGACCGGGGTGGGATGGCCGTGCGAGGTGAAGGCGCGGAAGGCACCGAGTCCGAGGACGAAGAGCAGGGTGCCGAGGAACATGTACGTCGGAACGAGGAAGGCGATGCCGGTATCTTTGGTGCCACGCATATTGATGAGCGTGAGGATGGCGAGGATCAGCAGGCAGAAGGCCAGGGTGTGGGGCAGCAGCGACGGGAAGGCGGAGACCAGCGCTGCGACACCTGCGGAGATGCCGACAGCAGCGTTGAGGGTGTAGTCGATCATCAGCGCGGCGGCGGCGAGCAGGCCTGCCTTTTCGCCGAGGTTTTCGCTGGCAACGGTATAGCTGCCACCACCGTTGGGGTAGGCATCGATGGTCTGGCAGTAGGAAAAATAGACGATGGCCAGCAGCCCAATGATGGCGAAGCTGATCGGCACGATATGCGCGATGCCTGCCCAGCCAAGTGGGATGAGGAGAGTGAGTGCGGCTTCGGGGCCGTACGCGGCAGAGCTGAGGGCGTCGAGTCCGAAGACTGGGATTCCGGAGATGGGGCCGATGTGCTCGGCGCGTTCTTCCGAGGTAGCGAGAGGCTTGCCGGCAACGAGCTGGAAGAGTGACATGTATGCTCCGGCTGCTATCTGTGTATTGATAACAGCCATTGCAAGGCTAGCTAGGAACTTATAAAGAAGGCGTTAAGGTCTTTGGTTTATCTGCCGCTAGTGTGGGCTAGACTGCAGATCTATTGAAATTGGAGAGAATCGTTCTGCACTCAATTGGTTTGCTCGCCAATTGAATCGGACAAGCCGAAATAGCGCTGAACTTGAGGGCCGCACTGATAGAACCAGCGCGCCGCCAGGAGCCATAAGCTGATTCGCAAAATAGTCGATGCGAGCGATGCAGCATAGACTCGCAAAAAGTAGGTTACCGAAGGTTCCTGCGGGCCTAGTCCGTCGCTACGAAAGAGATTGAAGAGCTGTAAATAGTGCCGCAGATGGATAACAATATGGGGCAAATCGATCGCATCGCTCACAGCCCACGCAAAGAGATAGACCGCTATTGCGCGGGTTGCAATCCGAATACCTTGCTCGTACGTCATAGCGATCCTTTCAGCAGCTTGTATCACTGGCCAAGGATTGGAACTCCGGCTAGTTGTTGGGAGGCGGCGATGCGGTGGGACCACTCTGCGGGGCCGGTGTTGTGGACGCTGGTGCCTTGGGCGTCTACGGCTACGGTGACGGGCATGTCGACTACGTCAAACTCGTAGATGGCTTCCATGCCGAGGTCTTCGAAGGCGAGGACGCGGCTGCTCTTGATGGCTTTGCTGACGAGGTAGGCTGCGCCACCGACGGCCATGAGGTAGACGGCCTGGTTGTCGCGGATGGCTTCGATGGCGGCGGGGCCGCGTTCTGCCTTGCCGACCATTCCGAGGAGGCCGGTGGTCTCGAGCATCTGGCGGGTGAACTTGTCCATGCGGGTTGCGGTGGTGGGGCCGGCAGGGCCGACGGCTTCGTCGCGAACGGCGTCGACGGGGCCGACGTAGTAGATGAAGCGATTGGTGAAGTCGACGGGGAGCTGCTCGCCGCGGTTGAGCATGTCGATCATTCGCTTGTGGGCGGCGTCTCTTCCCGTCAGTAGTTTCCCGGATAACAAGACGACTTCGCCGGGCTTCCAGGTGAGGACGTCGGCGCGGGAGACGGTGTTGAGGTCGACGCGGCGAGCGGAGGAGACGTCGTAGGTGAGCTTAGGCCAGGCCTCCAGCGAGGGTGGATCGAGCATGACGGGGCCGGATCCGTCGAGGTGGAAGTGCGCGTGGCGAGTGGCGGCACAGTTGGGAATCATCGCCACTGGGAGATTTGCCGCGTGGGTGGGGTAGTCGAGGATTTTGATGTCGAGGACGGTGGTGAGGCCACCGAGACCTTGTGCTCCGATGCCGAGGTTGTTGACCTTCTCGTAGAGTTCGATGCGGAGCTTTTCGATGTTGGTTTGTGGTCCGCGCGCTTTGAGCTCCTGCATGTCGATGGGGTCCATGAGGGACTGCTTGGCGAGGAGCATGGCCTTCTCTGCGGTGCCGCCGATGCCGATGCCCAACATGCCGGGTGGGCACCAGCCGGCGCCCATGGTGGGGACGGTCTTAAGGACCCAGTCGACGATGGAGTCGGATGGGTTGAGCATGACGAACTTGGATTTGGCCTCGGAGCCGCCACCCTTGGCTGCGACGATGACATCGACGTCGCCACCCTTGACAAGCGAGACTTCAACGACACAGGGAGTGTTATCGACGGTGTTTTTGCGGGAGAAGGCAGGGTCGGCGAGGATGGAGCCGCGAAGTTTGTTGTCGGGGTCGAGGTAGGCCTGACGGACGCCGGCGTCGCACATGCTTTGGAGGTCGAGGGTAGCGGGGCCGCCGTTGTCGCCCTCCCAGCGGACGTCCATGCCGACCTTGAGGAAGATGGTGACGATGCCGGTGTCCTGGCAGATGGGGCGATGACCCTCGGCGCACATGCGCGAGTTGATGAGGATCTGGGCCATGGCGTCTTTGGCGGCGGGAGACTGCTCGAGGTCGTAGGCGCGGGCGAGGTTGGTGATGTAGTCCAGCGGGTGGTAGTAGCTGATGTACTGGAGGGCGTCCGCGATGGACTGGATCAGGTCGGTTTGTTGGATGGTTGCCATGACAAAGTCAATTCTATGGTTTGTGAAGATAATTTAAGGATTTGGGTCGATTAGCGGTCTGCAGTCGCGGAGGTTTTTGTCTTGCTCGTCGGATACGTTTTTGCTCTGGGCCTCGCCGTAGGCTTTCTTACAGATGTCCGGAGGCCTTTGTGTTTTGCCATAGGTGCATGCAGCGCATTCATCACTGCGGCGGGATTTTTAGCGATGACGGTGAGGAAGGCGCGGGCTGAGGCTTCTGGTGTGCGGCGACCGCCTTCCCAGTGTTTGACGGCGTCGAGGCTGAATCCGAAGGCGTCGGAGAAGCGTGCCTGGGTCATGTTAAGGCGTTTGCGAATGCTCTTTACATCGACTTCAGTAGGGACGCTTACTTTGTAGCCGACGGTCTGGCCGGCGAGGAAGGCGTCGACCTCGTCGAGTCCGTTCATCAGGTCTTTGAACATTGTTGTCATTTTGTACCTCTGTACTTGGAGAAGATTTCGTCTGCGCGTTTTGCGAGTGCGTTGCGTTCGGCCCTGGTTAGATTGTCTTTCGTGTTCTTTGGGTAGGCGGTGATGAGGAAGATAGGAAAGCCGGAGTTTCTAAGGATGTAGATGACTCTGGCTCCGCCACGTTTCCCGATGCCGTCGCGTCCTACTCGGACCTTGCGGAAGCCGCCCGTGCCGGGCATGAGTTCTCCACATTCGGGATTGGCGGCGAGCATGGCGACGATGTCGGCGCGTTCTTTGTCACTGAAGATGCTGGCAGCGCGAAGATAGGAAGGTGTTTCGACGACGGTTTGCATCTAACAGGGTTGTACTCCATTGGACACCTTTAATCAAGAACTCGATTGAGACTTTGACGCAGGAGTCTAATAGCAGGAGGAGATGCAATGATGCTGATGCGTACGGAGATGGACTCGCTGGGACAAATTGAGGTGCCGATGACGGCACTGTATGGGGCGCAGACGGCTCGGGCGGTGGCGAATTTTCCGATTAGTAGGATGAAGGCCAGTCCGTTTTTGATTCGGGCGCTGGGGTTGGTGAAGCGGGCGGCGGCGGAGGTGAATCAGGAGTTGGGACTGATTACTCCGGTGCAAGGGGGGGCGATTGTGGCGGCTGCCCAGGAGGTAATCGACGGCAGACTGGATGGGGAGTTTGTGGTGGACGTGTTCCAGGCAGGGGCGGGGGTGAGCCTGCATATGAATGCGAATGAGGTGATCGCGAATCGCGGTGGGCAGATGCTGGGGGAGGTGCTGGGGTCGTATGAGACGGTGCATCCGAACGACCATGTGAACTATGGGCAGTCGACGAATGACGTCTTTCCTACGGCGATGCGGCTGAGTGTGTTGCTGGCGCTGCAGGATCTGGCTCCGGTGCTGGACTCGCTGGCGAAGGGGTTTGCAGCGAAGGG
>JANYER010000348.1 GCA_025359825.1 Granulicella sp. | reverse complement strand
GTTCACGCCGCCGCAGTGACTAGGTATTTCCTTTCGAAGCTTACTGTCGGCCAGCGACATGCAATTGCTTTGCTCGCCAAATCCTATCCCCAGAACAGGTAGCTTTCGATCCCTTACTGGACAGCAGTTGTGCCTCACTTTGTGCGGATTGAGGCTCTACCGCGCCCGAGCGGCGGCTCAAATAACACACGGCGCTGCCTGTTTGATAGCCGTACACTATCTTCCAACATCCACCGTCGCAAGGTCTACTGGCCAACCTGGAGGCTATCCTTCTCGAAAAAAACTTCGGGCACCAGCTTCGGACCGAAGCCCGCGTACTTCGTCCTGACAAGCTCGACCGCGTACTCGCGCACAACCGGGGTTCATCTGCCGGTTCGACGCCCGGCCCCGCGCCTGGTGGATCATCGACGCACCGCCCAGCTCCTTGTACCGTGCCAGCAGCCGAGATGTCTGCGTCCGGGCCAGTCCCATCACCGCTGCGCCCGACTCTGTTCGTCTGCCGGCCAGTTTTTTTCCGACAGCACTACGATCCGCTTCAGATGCCGTTCACTCATCTGGTCAAGTCCCATCCCGTTAATGTCATTTCTAATGGGCGAGTACCTGTCATTTCTATTGAAGCCGCGCCGGGCTTCCTGTTGGTGCCCGATAGGAATGTCGCTGTGGGCGCCGGATAGAAATGTCAGTATAGGTCCTTCTGATAAGTCGTAGTAGTCGGTGCGGTGGGAATGTGTGAAATCGCTGCACTTGCGATTTCCAAGGACTGTGGGAAGAGAGGGAAACGGCTTTATGTTTTCCTCGCTTTCCATCAGGCCGTCATTTCCACCGCGGGCGCCTCTTCCTTTTTCGGTATGTAGTCTGGCCCGTAGACACGTCGCGGATTCTTCTTATATCCGTTCTTCTCGCTGTTGGTCTGGATCTTAGTCAGGTGCTTGATCTCTTGCTGGGCCTTTACTGTAGCGAGTGCGTGTCTTAAGCGCTTGTTCTCGACGATTGCAGTATGACTGACCCGCTGGTCCTTGCTAAAGACGCGATAGGGAAGCAGATGACCTTTCCAGCGCACCTCAAGCGGCCGATCTGCGAAGTCATAGATCTCAACGTACTGACCTGCCAAGCCATCCGCTAGAGCACTTCGCTCCAGGATGATCTGCCTGCGATCGTAGGCCAGGCTGAGCTGCTGGCCGACGTGACGTTGTTCACGATGGCACAGGATGTCGGCCAGGCGAGGAGCCTGCATGTTCAGCCTGCGATGCAGATCCTCAGCCTTCACCGCAGACAGTGAAAACCTCTCGTTATAGTGCTTCATGAACTCGGGAAGGAAGGCGTTGCCAGCGTCCATGTCGCAGACGTTCTCAAGCCGAAGTTCCTTCACAAGACGATCCTGGAGCGTCCGGTTGGCTCGTTCCACACGGCCCTTCGCCTGGCTTGAGTTCGCACAAAGGATCTCGATGTTCAGCTCCGCCAGTGCGCGGCCGAACTGCGTCATCCCCGAGCCGCCCTTCGCATCCGGCTTGTTGACGCGGAAGACAGTGTGCTTGTCGGAGTAGAACGCGACAGGGCAGCCGTGCTCGTTCACGTAACCCTTCAGCGCGGCGAAGTACGAGTCTGTGCTCTCGCTGGGCACGAAGCGCAGTTGCATCAGCTTGCTCGTGGCATCGTCGATGAAGACCAGCAACGTGCATGGCTCCCCACGCTGCTCGAACCATCTGTGGTCACTGCCGTCGATCTGGATCAACTCGCCATAGCTCTCGCGTCGCAGACGGGGCTGGTGGAAGCTTCTGCGCTGCTTGCGGGACTGCCAGACGCCTTCCTCCAACATCCACGATCGCAGGGTCTCGCGGCCAACCTGGATGTCATGCTTCGCAAGCAGAACTTCAGTCGCCAACGTCGGGCCGAAGTCAGCGTACTTCGACTTGACGAGATCGAGCACGTACTCACGAACACCAGCGTTCATGCTGTGGTTCGAGGACTGACCTCGACCCTTATGAATCAGCCCGCTGCCACCATCCTCCCGAAACCGAATCAGCAGCCGGTTGACCTGCCGGGCTGTGATCGCCAGCACGACCGCAGCCGAAGCGATCGTCCGCCGGCCAGAAAGCACTTCCGTCAAAACCTCGATGCGCCGTACATCCCGTTCGCTCATCAGCACCCATCCCATAACGCGTCTCCCAGGTCACAGACCTAGAAGGGTACTTGGGACATTTCTATCGGGCGAGAGTAGGACATTTCTATCCGGCGTTAATATGAACTGTATACATAATATGTGTTATCGGACATAGATGTTATAGCTGAGAAGCCCCACCACCCACGAAATGAACCACTTCCAGGCGATCGCCTGTCTGCACCGAGGTTCCCGGCCAGCTACTACGAGGGGCAATCTCTCCGTTCAGCTCCACCGCTACCCGATCTGCCTTGAGACCCAGCTCTTGCACAACCTGATCTAGTGGCGTGGGTGTCTGCAAAGACTCAAACGTCCGGTTCTGTCCATTCAATTTCAACGTAAGCGACATACCTATAAAGCTACCAGCTATCCCCGCTCTCCACTCCACTTGCCGACCTAGCCTGGGTTTGTTATCAACTTCCTCAACTCAGCCAGCCCACGCCCGGGGTTACAAACGCCCCATCAAACCCCCGCTTTAAATTCTGCACCCTCCGCGCTCTCCGCGTCCGTCTTAAACCCTGTCAAGCCCCCAAAACCTCTGGAAATCTGCTAACTCCAACCCCATCAACACATAAGACCACAAAATAAACGAGTCTTTAGTTATGGTGCACTCGCTACAATAGAACTAGAGAACAAAAAAGGAACAACCCCCGTCCCACCACCAAGCCTAACTCCTTTGTTTGGAATATTTTACCCGTAACCCCTTTGTTTGGAATATTTTGGCGGCACTACCACCTCGTAAACATAAGCAACAAAAGATCTTAGCCAAAAGTAAGGGGGGAGGGGGGGTGCTTACTGGAAGGAAGCTGGCAAGGTATGCCTAATGGGTTGACGTTCCCAGTTGGCTTGAGATCCATAGGCGGAGACGTTCTGCCGGGGGCACCGCCTCAACGCATTCACTGAAGATCTGGCGGCTCTGCAACATCAACAGGTGGATCGCCTCAGAATCGCCACGGCTGGGCGGCTGATCGATCATGAACATCCTGGAGTCAATCAGGTACTCAATCGCATGGCCCAGCACTTCGAGTCCTTGCCCTTGCTGGATGCTCGTGCGGCGGCGCAGGCCGAGGCTCGAATTCGGATTCGAAGCCGGTCCGGATACACGGTTCAGGTCTTCCGTGGTCGCAGCGGGAGTCGGAATCAGGTGTGGGGTGCCGGGGAAATGGCCTGGTCCGGGAAGTGAAGGTGCCGTAGGATACCGGCCTGGCATTGGGCTGCTGGACATGCTCGTAAACCTCTGTCTACTTCCCTATCGGCACCGGCAACGGCTGCATTACGGAAGAAACGGGCAAACTTGCCATGTCTGTGAATCGAATTAAGATCCATCGGCGGGAAGGGATCGCGGATGCAGATGGTTCAGCGGCCCGCGACCGCCACCCCGTGGCACAGCCGTTCGGATCGCCTCGGCGGCGTACTCCTTCGCCGCAACCGCCGCCGCCAGCGGTGCATCCCCCATCACCAGCCGACTCAAGAGAGCGCTGGAGAACGCGCACCCGGTTCCATGGGTCGAATTGGAAGCAATGAGCTCCCCGGCAAGCCACGCCAACTGCCCCCCAGGCAGCAGCAGCAGGTCGTCGGGCGACTCCAGGTGCCCGCCGGTCGCCAGTACGGAAAGCCCCAGCCCACCCATCCGCTGCAAAGCACCAGCAGCAGTCGGAAGGTCGGCCCGGACTTTGACGGGCAGCCCGGTTAGCAGGGCCAACTCATCAAGATTGGGGGTCACCCAGTCCACCAGCGGCAGCAGCCGTGCCCGCAGCGCCTCGACACCGGCGGGGTCCAGCAGTTCCCTACCAGAGCTGGAGCAAAGAACCGGGTCCAGAACCACCGGGGTCAACGGACTTTTACTCCGGACCTGCGCTAGAAAGTCCGCGACAACGTGCACCGAGGCGGCGGTACCCAGCATCCCGATCTTTATGCCGGCCGGGGGCAGGTCTGCGAAGAGGCATCCCAACGTATCGCGCAGCAAATCGGGCGCGACTGGATGGCTTGCGACTACTCCCAGGGTGGATTGCACGGTAAGGCTGGTAATACAGGAGGTGCCGAACAGCCCATGCGCGGCAAAGACCATAAGGTCGGCGGTGATTCCAGCTCCCGAGGAGGGGTCGTAGCCAGCGATAGTCAAAACGGTCTTCATGGCTGAGTTTTCATGGAGAATCCCATTTATTTACCAAAATGCAAATAAATGTGAAAATCGCCTGCAACAGGGTTCTGATGGGGAGAATTGGAGTAAAACAGCGCCTGACGGGGTCTGATTCCACAATAGACAGAGTCAATATCTATATCACAAACGGCTCCATTCTGCAATAAATATTGGCCCGTAAGTGCTCCCGATTGTTTGACTTGCCGCTAGTCAGTCAAGACAATAGTAGGCGGAGCGTGCACATGAGACTACAAACTATCCAGATCAAAGGACGGAGGGCGCGAGGAATGAGAAGCGGAGTCGCGGCCGGCATGTTGATCCTCGCGATGAGTGTCGCAGGTGCAGCCAACGACGCAGATTGTCAGCAGCAGGCGACGACAGCCTCTGGAACTCAGCTCATCGATCTGCCTACTGCGAAGCCAGTTCTTAAGGCATCTGTCCCAACGCGAATTCGCTCCATCAAAGGCCTCCACTGGTTTCAGATTGGCCAGGCATCCTGGTACGGCCCTCACTTCCAGGGCAAGAAGACGGCCAACGGCGAGGCGTTCGACATGAACAGCCTTACCTGCGCCCATCGCAGCCTTCCGCTGGGAAGCTGGGTCCGTGTAACCAACCTGAAGAACCGCAAGACAGTCTTTGTGCGGGTGAATGACCGCGGCCCAGTCCCTGAAAACCGCGTAGTCGACCTCTCCTACGCAGCCGCCCGCGCAGTCGGACTCGCCGGAGTCGGTAAGGTAAAGCTGGAAGCAGTCCGCGGAGGCGATCCGCAGATGGCTCGCGACCTAGTGGCCCAGTTGCACATTCCGTTGATGCCCATGGTTGGCCAGTAAGCTATCTCAAGCTGGTGGCAGTCAGGTTGAGGCGCTTGAGCGTGAGCGGTTTAGACTAGCTCTGTGAGCCTACCAACCCAACATCTTTCGCAGCCAGCCTCCGTAATGTTCTCAGCAGCCCCTGAAGAACGTCTAGCGATAGCTCTGGACCTCCCTACCGCTGAGGCTGCGCTTGCGCTTGTCGATCGTCTGGATGGCGCGTGCCTTTGGTACAAAGTGGGCATGGAACTCTACTATCGGGCCGGTAACTCGCTCCTGGAAACCCTGCAGCAGCGCGGCTTTAAGGTATTTCTCGATCTGAAACTGCATGACATCCCCAACACCGTAGCGGGTGCCGTAAGAACCGTGACCCAAACAGGGGTAAAGCTGCTGACCGTTCATGCGGGTGGTGGGGAGGCGATGTTGAGGGCAGCGGCTGAGGCCGCGTCAGCGTCCAGCGCACCGCGCCTGCTGGCGGTCACTGTGCTGACCAGCATGGATGCCACCCAGCTTGCCAGCGTCGGAGTGTCTGGAAGCCCGGCCGAGCAGGTACTGCGGCTGGCAAGGCTCGCACAGGCCTCTGGGATCTCGGGTATGGTCTGTTCGGCCGAGGAGGTTGCGACCCTGCGGGAAGATCTCGGACCTGAAACCCTGTTGGTTACGCCTGGGATTCGAGCCGTAGGCGAAGCCGCCGGGGACCAGAAGCGGGTCGCAACCGCCGGAGCGGCCATATCCATGGGATCGTCCATGCTGGTCGTTGGAAGACCGATTACCCGCGCCGCTGACCCAGCCGCTGCCGCTCGAGCGATCCTGGACGAGATCCGTAAGGCAATAACCTAGTCAGAGGTTCCAACCGTGCTTCATGCAACAACGCCTCTGGCTGACCAGAGGCGTTTGTCGTTTGGATACGTTCGTAAGGGTTAGAGTGACTCGGCGAGGCTCACATCGCTCAGACGCAAGGCCAGTGACTTGGCGGAGCCGCCACCACGGTGGAACTCGCTCAGCTCTAGCGGGGTAACGTCGAAGCCGCAGTCTGCGAGGCGGGCTGCGAGGTCTACAGTTCCCTCACCCATTAGAATGTTGCGTCCGATGTTGATCACGCTGCAGGCGAAATGGGTGGCTTCGTTCTCGGAGACGGGGATGCGCTTCTCCTCAGGATAGGCCGCCTCAATCTTTGCCTGCGAGCTGGCATCGAAGGCCTCTGGGAAGTACAGCAGATACCCATTGGCGAGCGGAGCGAAGCAGGTGTCCAGATGATAAAAGCGGGGGTCGATGAGGTGGAGGGAGGTGACGGGGGTGTGCCAGGCGTCGGCTACGTGGCGATGGCTGTGCTTGCAGGTGCGGGACCCGTGGGCGATCCAGAGGTGGCGGCCGTCAGCGTCGAACATAGCGTCGCCTTCGCCCTCGAAGGCAGTCTCACGCGGAGTGCTCCAGAGCAGGAAGCCTGACTCCTGAAGCCAGCGGCGCAGATGTGGCTCCTCGGTCTGGCGTTGCGGATGGGCAAAGCTGGAGACGGCTGCGATGCCATGCGAGACGATGGCGGCATGGGCGATGAAGACCATGTCTGGCGAGCCGGGACGAGCCTGCAGCAGGCGAACATCCGCGATGCGGCGAAGCTGCTGATACAGATTCTTCCACTGAGCAAAAGCCGCGTCGCGCGAGGGCCGGTGCAGATTGCCAGCCATCCAGGGATTGATGACGTAATCAACGTCGTAGAACTCCGGCGCGCACATGAGATATGTAGGGCGGCTGAAATGAGGGGTGGCAAGATTGTGGACTGGGGTGGAAGCTGCCGGGGAGGTGGTGGTAATCATAAAAAGGAGGTGCCTACTTTCAGTTGATGAGTCTGCCCACTCAGGATAACGATCGTCAAGTGGGTCGATGTAAAGATTTTGTACAACTTTGGTTCAACAACCTGACGATGAATTTTCAGATTGCTTTCAGATATCATCACGCACGGAAAAGGCCCCCGAAGGAGCCTTCTCGTGCGTGGCTTTCAGTTTCCAATTCCTTGGATACTTTCTGGAGCCGAAGCGTTACAGCTTCTCGAAGAAGTCGCAGGCCGAGCAGGAGATGTAGACTCCGCCGGGGATGCCGCGCTCACGGTCCTTGACGCGCTTTACGATACGGGTAACTTTGGAGCACTTCGGGCAATCCGTGCTCTTGTTGGTGTCCATTTCCTTCTTACGGTCGCCGGTCTTTGCAATCTTTGTTGCCATGATGGTTCTCCCCTACTGCAGAAATTTGGCGTTACGCGCATTGGAGGACCATCGGACTGGCTTTGTGGGGCCAAGCTGGACCGGATCATCCGGAACTTCTCAGATTGATTTGCACACGGAACGAAGAGACGAGCCAAGGCGGGAATCAGAGGAGAAGAACTGCGGTAAACACTCTTTTAAGAGAGTACACCATGTTGGGTGGGGCGCAACAGGTAGTACCCCCCCTCCCCTACCTAAATTGCGCAAAGTCTTCCATTGATGTGAGTTAAGGGTGGACTTCCCTTTGATTCCACGACTGAAAAAGAATCCTGATGCGCGGGCTCGAGGGAGAGGCTCGTTGCATTGGGCTGCTTCCGACTTGAGTTTGTCAAGCGTGAGGGTTCAGCTTCTAAGCTGCTGGCTGGGCGTTGGAGCTGTGACTGGGGGCTTGGGGTCGTCGGGAAACTGGACCTTGTTGGCGGCGTTGGGGATTGCGAGCGGCTCATCGGGCTTGCGCAGCGTGGGGGGTGGTGGTGGAGCGGAGGCCGCGCTGGTGTCGGGGTTCGCCTTGCGGTCGCCCAAGGCTATCTCACGCTCGAGCACGGGCTGGATGTAGCCGGCCATCTCGTCCTTATCGTGGATCTCCATGGGCTTGCCGAGGGCGGCGATCTCGACCAAAGTCACACGGTCACCGACGAAGCGCACGAAGCGGACGGTCTGGGGGACGTGGCCGTAGATCCATTCCTCATAGCGGGCTCCGTTGGGGTCGCCGGAGGGTTGCTCCCGCAGTTTGCTCTCCGGTGCTCCAAGGGCTGCGAGCACCATGCGGTGGGTCATGCCGACGAGTACATCGTGAGCGGCTATAGCGTTCTTGAGCGGGGTGGGGAGAGTGTCGGCGTAGGCCTGCTCACTGCTCTTGACGCCGAAGTCGAGCAGCGGTTCCAGCAGTGCCTTTACTTCGGGCGCGGAGATCTCCGGCACCGATCCCTTAAATACCAGAATGATGCGGGCGCCGGTGGGTTTGGACTCCGGGGTGGCGACGACGTCGTTGTCGTTGAGTTGAATATGGCTGAGCCAACGGTGCTTGGCGTAGGGGCCACCGTTGAGATCGAAGATGATGCGGTCGCCCTTAATCTCCATGGCGGTGATGGCGACGCGATCGCCTGGGGCCGCTGCCTGGCCCTTCTCGTAGATCATTCTGCGGTAGGCTTCTGCACCGGGGGAGAGGTCGCCGTTGGCACGCAACGTAAGGCCGGGCCCCATGGGCAGGGCGCGGTGGGCGAAGCCCTGTTCGGCTTCGAGGTTGCGAATGAGGTCGCGGCGGCCGCGCTCGGTTAGTTTCTCTTCGGGGAGTTGCAGGTTGGTGGGAGTAAAGTCTGCTTTGATCTCAGAGGTGGCGGTCTTTTCGCCTACAACAAAGATCTGGCCTTGCGCCAGCGGCGCGGCGGCGATGAGGACGACTGCCAGGGCCAGCCGGGTTCGTTCAGTGGAGGCCCAGGTGCGCTTTTGGGAGTTCATAGGCACCTCTCGATACCTAAAGATTGCTCTTTGTTGGCGATTTTGACAAGAGGAGTAACAAAGGAATGACAGATTTGTGTTGATGGGAAGAATGCCGGAAGTGTTCCAAGCGAGGTTTTGGGGTAGAGAGAGTTTTGCTTCCCCACCCATCGCCCGATCAGGCGGGCTCAGGATGGGGCACCCGGGGGTTTGTGGTGGTTCAACCTGGTGGTTTACCCCACCCGCAGAACTACTGTGTTGGCTTGGGGTGTTGGTTTGGAACATTCCTTGTCCGCTAGAGGGGTGTTCCGGACGGAACGCGGGGTGGGGGTGGTACAGAGGTGGTGCTGGCCGGACTGGCCATTGGGATGGACTGGACTGACATGGTGGCGGGGGTGGTGGAGAGGATCTGGACGAGGGGGGCTGGCCTGGCCTGCGCTTCGG
Organism: Granulicella sp.; assembly: GCA_025359825.1. Classification (GTDB taxonomy): domain Bacteria; phylum Acidobacteriota; class Terriglobia; order Terriglobales; family Acidobacteriaceae; genus Edaphobacter. The sequence continues at coordinate 1,385 of JANYER010000348.1, read as the reverse complement.
CCTCCATGGCGGCGTGAGCTGCGGGGGGCGCAACGTCCAGTGCGTAACCGCCGGAGATGATGGGCGGATGGGTGTAGTTCCAGGAGTAGTCGCGGGTCAGCATGAAGGCGGCGATGATGGCGATTGTGAGGGCGGCGAGGGTGAAGAAGGCGGCCTCCGGGCCATAGGCTCCGCCGGTGATCCAGAGATGGCCCAGGGCGTGGGTGCGGATGACGGTGGAGAACTCCGTAATACCGCTGACGGGCAGACCGAAGAGCACCCCCATGCTGGCATTCCAGGCGAAGTGCAACCCCCAGCCAAGCCACAGGCCATGGGTGCGGAGCCATGCGACCGATAGCAGGATTCCGGCCAGCATGGTGATGAGGACGCTGATCCAGTTGGCTTCGGGGTTGAAGATGTGGGCGATGCCGAAGATGGCGGAGATCACCAAAGTCGCGGTCACCGGGCCGATAGCGTCGATGAGGCGGCGGTAGCCGAAGCCGCGGAAGCCTACCTCTTCAGCCAAAGCAGCGACCAGCAGCGTGGCGAGGTTGATGAGGACGAGTAAGAAGGAGTGCGGGTCCGTGAAGAAATGCACCCGTAGGGACCCGAAGATGGCCATGGGGATGACAGCGAGGACGACGGCGCCCCAACCGATAGCTGCGCCAATTCCCCACTCTTCGCGCGCAGTGGCACGGCCGGGCAGGCCAAGGATTTCGCGCAACTGGCGCGGACGTCCGGAGATGACCTGTAAAACGCCGAAGCCCAGCGCGAGGAGGAAGAGAAAGAGTGCTGAGGTGAGCAGCATTTGCTCGTCCGCGAGGTTGAAGCGGACGGAGAGGCCACGTGCGGCACTGGATGCAATGGTCTGGGCGGCGATGAGCCAAACGACAGAGGTGCCGAAGAGAGCAAACTCAACGGTGCGGGGGAGGCGTGGGGTCGAGCTGGTTTGGGGCACCGACAACGAGAGTTGCTCCTGTACTTGCAGACGCCTGGTTCAAGACCTCGCCAGGCGATTCCGCCAAGGGAGGCTGTTAGGCCGAGGTGTAGAACTGGGCGATGTTGCGAAACTTCTGGTAGCGCTGCTCCAACAATTCGTCGATGGACAACGCACGGATGGTGCCGAGGTGATAGCGGAGCTTCTCGTCCAGCAGAGACATGGCGGCGGCGGGATCTGCCTGGGTGCCGCCTTCCGGCTCCGGCAGAACGTCGTCGACACATCCCAGACGTTTGACGTCGTAGGCGGTGTATTTGAGAGCGGCGGCAGCCTGTTGTTTCTTGCTGGCGTCCTTCCACATGATGGAGGCGCAGCCCTCGGGCGAAATGACGGAGTAGATAGCGTTCTCAAGCATCAGGACGCGATCGGCTACGGCCAGTGCCAGTGCACCGCCAGAACCACCCTCACC
>JANYER010000336.1 GCA_025359825.1 Granulicella sp. | reverse complement strand
GAAGGGCGCTCCGGCGATTGGGGTCAGAACTCCTGATGCACTCAGGCTGAAGGCTCCTACCAGATTGCCGTACTGACTGGCGACATAGACGTGTGTTCCGGAAGGGTCGGTGGTGACGGCGACGGGCTCATGCACAGTGTTGTATGGGGACGGCGCTACTTCAGTGAGTGCGCCGGTGGTGCTGTTGATGGCGAAGACGTGGATGAGCGAGGAAGATACGTCTGCAACGATCAGAAAGCGATTCTGTGGGTCGTGGGCGACAACGGTAGGGTTATTGCCCAAGGGAATGGGGAACCCGCTGAGTGGGGTCAAAGCTCCGCTGGAGGTATCGACTGAAAAGCCCGAGATGCTTTGGCCCTGATTTCCGGTGTATGCGAATTTGGCCTTGGCAGTGACAACGGGTGTGGTCGACACCGGGACTACGGCGGTGGACGTGTTGGAGCTGGAGCAGCCGATGAGGCCGCTGAAGAGAAGTACGCCTGAGAGGATGATCCAACGGGGCATAAAGCGCATGATAGAGGTGTCCGTGAACGAAACTATACCATCGCTTCGTGATTTTTCGTCATTTCAGCTTGCGCCCTAAACCGCATCCCTGCCAGCTTTAGGTCCGCTCGGAGCTTTGTTTCCGCCAGACGACTTTGACCTGTTTGCGCCAGCGTTCGTCGAGGGCGAGGAGGGTCCATTCGACGCGGGGGGAGAGGTAGCGGAGGATGGTTTCGGTGGCGGGGTGGATGCGCAGGGCGGGGGCGACCAGGTAAAGGCGGGGAGCGTCGGGGGAGAGGCGCAGGCCGGTGAAGTAGCCGTGGCGCTGGAACTCGCCGAGACCAAAGGTGGGGCCGGTGGCGGAGTCGGCGGTCTGGAGGTGGTGCCAGCGGACGCGAATCCAGTAGTCAAGGCCTTGAAGCGCGAGGTGGAGATCTTCGTCGGCTTTGAGTTCGAGGACTGCGAGGCGGTTGTCGGCGGTGACGGCGAGAAGGTCCAACATGCCACGGTCGGAGGCAGCGAAGGCTGGCACCTGCGAGTAGACGTGGGCGGGGTCGAGGTATGGGGTGATGGCTCCGTTGAGCAGATCGAGATTGCGGCGGAGGGTGGACTCAAGCCAGCGCTCGGGCTGCATGCGGTAGAGCGGGTCACGTTTGTCCGGTTTGCCTCCGTTAGGGGTGGCGGTGCGGCGCTCGAAGAGGCGAGCGGTGAGGTTGCGGAGGTCGGCGGCGTTGTCTTCAGTGAGCGGGGTTTCGTTGGCTCCGGCACCGAAGCTGATCTGCTGGGCGTGGTTAAAGGAGTTGCCGGAGAAGCCGGTGCGGATGCGAGCGAACTCCAGACCGTGGAGATGGAAGGAGAGCTCGCTGGGGTTGCGAAGCTTCTGCTCGACGAGGTCGCGGGCTGCGTCGGGGACGAGAGCGAGGACACGGGCGGTGGACTCGGCGAAGCGGAGTTGTGCGGATTGCAGATTGGGCGCGTGGAGGAGGCGGGTGGTGAGGTTACCCTGGTCGGCGGCTTCGCGCAGCTCCAGCTCTTCAGAGGATTGGTTGAGTTCGTAGAGCTCCCATTGGGCGGCGCTAGGATTGAGCCATGCGAGGCGGGAGAGGGTGAGGGTCGCAGCGCCTTGCGGGACGATGATCTTGAGGCCTTGATAGAAGCGGCGGCCGGAGCCGGATTCTCGACAGTGATGCAGCCAGAGGATGCCGAGGGTGAGGATGCCGTCGATGGTAGTGGCGGATTCCTCCTGATTGACGGCGATGACAGCCCAGGCCTTTTGGCCCTGCACGAGGGAGCCGCGCGCGTAGGCTGGGCCGAAGGATTTCTCGAGGTCCATGGCGGTGCGGAAGGCTTCTGGGTGCCAGTCGGGAAAGCTGCGCTGGAGGACGCGATCGAGGACACGCAGGTAGCGGACGCGGGTGGCCTCGCGGGTGCTGGGAGTGCGGCGGTCTTTATCGGGGGAGAGCTCGAGGGTCTGGGGTTTGGTCTGGCCGAAGCGTTGGGTGGTGAGGCGCAGGACTCCGGCGCGCATGGTGGTGGCGGTGATGCGACGGACGATGTTGCTCTCGTCCGACCAGAGGTGGAGGGTGCAGCGGCCATGCTCGGTGGCGAGGGAGTACTTGGCGAAGCGCATGTCGAAGAGGACTTTGCCGTCTTCAAGCAGGACCGAGGCGGGTTGTTCGGCGAGGAAGGTCTCGAGGGCAGCGGCAATCTGCTGGGGGGATTGCTCGGGTTCCGCTGTGGCTGCTCGGGGCGGGGGCATGTGCTGGATGGTAGCGGGGTGGGGCGGGTTCTACAAGTTGCGCTGTTTTGTGAGCGAAATGCTAGAGGGGAAGCTCGAAGTGAAAGCTGGTGATGCGGAGGCGGTGGCGGAAGTAGAAGGCGTGCGCGGCGTGGCGTTGGCTCCCGGAGTCGAGACTGAAGGTAGCGCAGTTCGCCGCGCGGGCATGGGCGATCAGCCATTGCAGCATGGCTTCGCCGTGGCCTTTCGAGCGGGCTTGTTCGTCGGTCACCAGGTCATCTACGTAGAGGGTTTTGCCGCTGACGAGGACCTGTTGGATGCGGAAGCCTGCTACGGATACGACGCGGTCTTCATCCTCCAGCAATGCGAGTTGGTAGCCCTCCGCCTGCTGTGTGCGGACAATGGTGACAAACTGGTCGCGCAGCAGCTTGGGTCGAAGTTGCTGCATCACGTCGAAGCAGTAGGCGATGTCGGAGTCGGTTTCGGCGAGGCGGATAGCAGGCATGGGAGGGCTTACCAGCCCTGCGCGATGCGGAGGTGGTTGATGTGGGCGACGTGATGGCGGCTGTGCCACGCGTAGATGAGGGTGCTGAGCTCAATGGTCATGGGGCCGTTGTCCGGATGTTGGAAGCTGCGCTGCCACTGCTCGGGCGTAAGGGACTGGAGGAGCATCACCCAGCGGGCGTGGAGAGCTTCGAGGAGTTCCAGCGACCACTCGATGGGGGCGGTGGAGTCGTGCAGGTTGGCCCAGGCTGCTTCGTCATAAGGCTTGATGGTGGGGTTGTCTTCGGTGAGAGCGAGACGGATGCGGATGAATGCGTTCATGTGGCTATCGGCGAGGTGATGAACGACCTGCCGGACGGTCCAGCCGCCTTCGCGGTAGGGGGTGTTGAGGTCGCCGTAGCTAAGACCTTTGACGGCGTTACGCAGCTCGCTGGGTAGATCGGCGATGGCGGTGATAGCGCTGAGACGGTCATCGCTGGTGATGGTCGCTGGCCGCGCGAATTTTCCGATGGGGTAACGAGGGTCTTGATTGGGCATGGTGTGGGAGACGAAGTCCGCTTTCCTTTAGACTCTGAGATTGCAAGGTAGCACAGCTTTGTGAAGCTGCTCTGCGAACATTTCCAGAAGGAGTGAGTCTGATTCAGAGGATGAGGATTTATAGGCTGAGTCTGGTTGCTCTACTGCTGGCTTGTTCCGCGCTGGGATTCGCCCAGGGCGCAGTGGCGGGTGCGCAGCAGCATATTGGGTTTGACCGGAATGAGTATCCGGGCGACACAGCGCTCGCGGTGCTGCGGAAGCATTTCTCGTTTGTCGGATATTGGCTGACGAATCCTCCGGGCGAGACGACCAATAGCTGGCGTGGGAAACGCGCAACCCTGGCGGCGAAGGGTTTCGGCTTCCTAGTGCTGGCCAATGGGAAAGACGATGTGGACATCGTGAAGGCGATGAAGACGTCGGGCAAGACAGCTGAGATCGTCGGCCAGCGGGATGCCGCGGCAGCGGTAGCAGCGGCGCAGCGGGAGCACTTCCCTGCCGGGACGATTGTGTTTCTGGATCAGGAGGAGGGTGGACGTCTGCTGCCAGAGCAGGCGGACTATCTGCTGGGGTGGACGGAGATGGTGGCGCGCTCCGCCTATAAGCCGGGCGCGTATGTGAGCGGGCAGGCGGTAGACGACGGCCCGGGTAAGAAGATTACGACGGCGCAGGACATTCGCGAGCGGGTGAAGACGAAGCACCTGCACCCCGTGGCGCTATGGGTGTATGACGACGCCTGTCCGCCTTCGAACGGGTGTAAGCTACAGCCACCGGCGATGAGTGCAAGTGGCACGCCGGATGCGGTGGTGTGGCAGTTTGCGCAGTCTCCGCGACGGCCAGAGATTACGGGCGCGTGTGCGAAGACCTACGATGCAGCGGGTAATTGCGTGGTCCCGGAGCTGCCGGCGATCCACCTGGACCTGAGCGTTTCTCGGTCGGCGGACCCGTCTCACGGGCGCTGAAGAAGGCGAAACCGCGGGCCGCATTTGCCGGTAACCGCCCAGAGGCCTAGAATCGAAGCATATGACCATACCTGCCCCGGATCATAAACGCTATTTTATCGAGAAGTTGGGGCTATCCGAACGCTTGATGGAGCGCTGCCTGGGGGAGGCACTCTCGGCGGGTGGGGACTACGCTGACCTTTATTTTGAGTCTGTTACGTCGACATCGTTAGGAATTGATGAGTCCCTGGTGAAGTCGGCCAGCCAGGGGATCAGTGTCGGATGCGGGATTCGCGTGGTCTCGGGTGAGCGGACCGGCTATGCGTATACGGACGATCTTTCCAGTGACAGACTGCTGCGTGCGGCGCGAACGGCTGCCCTGATCGCCAGCGGACCGGCGAAGGAGCTGATGAGCGGGTTCCGTCATGCTGAGACTCCTACATCGCTGTATCCGGTAGCAGGCGCGACGAATGATGCTGAGATTGCTGAGAAGCTGAAGCTGATTCAGCGGGCAGACGCTGCGGCACGAGCGTACGATCCGCGGATTACGCAGGTGCGGGCAGGTTTCAACGATGAGCTGCGCCGCATCCTGGTGGCGGCCTCGGATGGGACGTTTGCCAGCGATACGCAGCCTTTGGCACGACTGAATGTATTCGTGATCGCAAAGGATGCCAGCGGCAACCAGGGCGCAGGCAGCACCTCGCGCGGGACAAGCGGTGGTGGCGGACGCGTGACGCTGGACTTCTTTGAAGCCGAGAAGAGCCCGGAGCATTTTGCACGCGAGGCGGCACGAACGGCGATCCTGCAGTTGGACGCAGTTGAGGCTCCGGCGGGCGAGATGGAAGTGGTGCTTGGGCCGGGATGGCCGGGCGTGTTGCTGCACGAAGCTGTAGGGCATGGCCTGGAGGCAGACTTCAACCGTAAAGGGACTTCGGCGTTTGCCGGGATGATCGGCCAGCAGGTGGCGAGCAGCAAGGTTACGGTCGTCGATAACGGCTTGATGCCGAACCGGCGCGGGTCCATCAATATGGATGATGAAGGCAATCCGACGCAGGAGACGGTGCTGATTGAGAACGGCATCCTGAAGGGCTACCTGTCGGACAAGCTGTCGTCTCGGTTGATGGGAACTCCAAATACCGGCAGCGGACGGCGTGAGAGCTACCACCATATTCCGATGCCGCGCATGACGAACACCTACATGCTGAACGGCGACGATATGCCGGAAGACATCATCAAGAGCGTGAAGCGCGGCCTGTACGCAGTGAACTTTGGCGGCGGGCAGGTAGATATTACGAACGGCAAATTTGTATTCTCTGCCAGCGAAGCGTACCTGATCGAAGACGGTAAGGTGACGCGGCCGGTGAAGGGCGCGACGCTGATCGGCAACGGGCCTGAGGCGCTGAAGTACGTGTCGATGGTTGGAAACGATCTGGCATTGGATGAAGGAATTGGCACCTGCGGCAAGGCTGGGCAGAGTGTGCCGGTAGGCGTCGGTATGCCTACGGTAAAGCTCGACCGCATGACGGTCGGAGGAACGGGACGATAATGGCACCGGAACGCGAAAAGATCTACGAGATTGAAGTAAAGCGCCGCCGGGTAAAGACCGGCGGAGGCTACGAACCGTTCTGGAAGGTGAAGGACGTGGCTACGGCACTGAGCGATAACGATACAGAGTTTCGCTGCAAGGATTGCTTCGGCGAAGTGAAACTGCTGGGCAAGAACAGCAAGGCCGGTGCGCCGCCCTATGTGGAGCACAAGCGTCCGGCGGACTCCGAGTATTGCTCCAATGGGATGCTGTTCAAGAAGGCTACCGACGGACGTGAGGCCAAGCCCTCCGAGCATCCGGTCCAATAGCTGCCGTCCAGTAGTCAGGGTTCCGGTACGATTCATTCGGCCTGCTATCGCCTTGAAGTGACCAGACTTTTTCTTACGCTTTGCAACGAGCTGGATGGATTGCCGTCCTGCTGCGTTGAGATGTCTCGATCGACCAACCGCACCAATTGAGTTTGTATGAGGTGAATCATGGCTGTCGAACGCGAAAAGTTCTACGAGTGTGAAGTGAAGCGTCGCCGAGTCCGCGCAACAGGCGGGTACGAGCCATTCTGGAAGGTAAAGCTGATCGCTGAGGCACTGGTCGACAACGACACCGAATTTCGCTGCAAAGATTGCGCTGGCGCTGTGAAGCTGTTCCGCCGTCACACGGAAGGCGCTCCACCGCCGCATATCGAGCACAAGCTGAAGAGCGACTCCGAGTATTGCGTCTCCGGCATGTTCTTCCTGAAGGCTACGGATGGGCGTGCGTCGCGCATGTCGCAGACTCCGGTTCGCTAGATTCCCTAACTGCCAGTACGAGGTGTTTCGACTTGTCCCAAACTGCTTCCCCGCTTGCGTCCCAGCTTCTTTCCTCCGACCTGAAGCAGCTTGCCGCAGACGTTCTGGCGAAGGCCATGAAGGCCGGAGCGACTGACGCCGAGGCGGTAGTGTACGAGGGCGATGAGTTCTCGGCGCTGGTGCGGCTGGGGCAGGTGGAGACGCTGAAGGAGTCCGGTTCGCGGGCTGTTGGGCTGCGGGTGTTTATTGGGCAGCGTACGGCGAGCACCTCGTCGTCGGACTTCTCGGCAGAGTCGATTCAGAGGCTGGTGGATGGTGCAGTTACGCTGGCGAAGATTACCAGCGAAGATCCGTTTGCCGGGCTGCCGGAGACCGAGGCGTTCGGCTCGATTCCGGGTGACCTGAGCCTCTACTTTGATGATGTCCATGAGCAGCCGCCTGCTGAGCGGATTGAGATCGCTCGGCGCTGCGAGGCGGCGGCGATGGCGTATGACACACGCATCCAAAACTCTGGCGGCGGTGACTTCGATACGGCTACTTCCCACAAAATTCTGATGAACTCGCGTGGGTTTACGGGGGAGTATCGGCGCAGCTACTGCGGCTTCTCTGCGGCACCGATTGCGGTGGACGAGAAGGGCGGGATGCAGCGGAACTACTGGTACTCCAACTCGCGGACGACGCGGCTGCTGGAGTCTCCCGAGGAGATTGGACAGGAGGCTGCGCGTCGGACGTTGAAGCGGATGGGAGCGCGGCAGGTGAAGACACAGCAGGCGCCGGTAGTGTTCTCGCCGGAGATTGCGCGGGGAATTATTGGCAATATCTTTAGCGCAGCCGAGGGCGATGCGATCTATCGGAACGCCAGCATCTTCGCCGGGCAACTGGGCGAGCAGGTGGCAGGCGAGAACATTACGGTCGTCGATGATGGCACGATGGTGTTCGATCGTAATGGCATTCGAGTGGGGGGATTCGGGACTTCGCCGTTTGATGGCGAAGGCCTGCCGACGCGGCGGACGGTGCTGGTGGAGCGCGGGATTCTGAAAAACTATGTGATGAATACGTATACGGGGCGCAAGCTGGGGATGAAGTCGACCGGGAATGCTTCGCGTGGGCTGGCGGGTAATCCGGGGACGGGCGCGGGCAACTTCTTCCTGGAGCCGGGGACGCTGACACCGACGGAGATTCTGGCGGATGTGAAGAACGGCCTATACGTGACGGAGGTGATGGGCTTTGGCGTGAATCTGGTGACGGGCGACTACTCCCAGGGTGCGAGTGGGATGTGGATCGAGAACGGCGAACTGGCGTATCCAGTGGAAGAGATCACCATCGCCGGGAACCTGAAGGACATGTACAAGAACATCGTGGCGATTGGGAACGACCTGGTGTTTCGTGGGGCAAGTGCTGCGCCGACGCTGCGGGTGGAAGGCATGACGATCGCCGGAGCTTAGAGCGGCCGACTACATCCACATGCTGGCTTTGTCGGAGATGCTGAAGAAGTTGCCCTGCTTTCTGTGCGTTTGAGGGGTACCCCCCCTGGGGGGGTACCCCTCACTAAGTTGATTGTTTGCCACAGATGCGAAATTTGATGTCGCCAAAATATTGCATCCATTGGGGTTACGGGTAAAATATTCTAATCAAACGAGTTACGGCTAGAGTCTATGTTTCTAAACGAGTTAGGCCCGGCTGGGGAACCGGGCCTAACTTTATTTTGTTCTCTCGTTCTATTTTACCAAGTGCACCATAACTCATTACTCATTTATTTTTGAGTTTTATCTGCTTTATTTTGATGGAGTTGATGGATTTTGGAAGGCCTTGGGGGGTTGACAGCTTTTCGATGGGTAGAGAATGTAGAAACGTTGCTACAATTGGGTAGCGAGGTGCTGCGATGAGTATTACTACTGTTTCAAGTCGGACGTTTAATCAGGATACGAGCCGGGTGAAGAAAGCGGCTGCCGATGGGCCTGTGTTTATTACGGACCGGGGTAAGACGTCGTATGTGCTGCTGAGTATTGCGGAGTATGAACGGATGAAGGGGCCGCAGAAGACGATTGGAGAGTTGCTCTATATGCCCGGGGCTGAGGACATTGAGTTGGAGATTCCTCCGCGGAGTGATTTTGCACGAGGAGCTGATTTCTCTTGATGTTCCTGCTGGATACCAATGTCATCTCTGAATTTCGCAAGATCGTGCCGCGACTGGCTGATCCCAATGTTGCAAATTGGGCGGCTCGAGTTAATCCCTACGACTTGTATCTCTCGGTAATTACGATTCAGGAGTTAGAGATTGGTGTTCGGCTTCTGAATCGAAGGGACCCCCGGCAGAGCGCCGTTCTTCGTACCTGGCTTGATCAATATGTCTTAGGTGTATTCGCGGAGAGGATTCTTCCTGTGGATACGGTGATTGCTTTGCGGAGTGCGCAATTCCATGTAGCCGACCGAAGGCCGGTGGAGGATGGATTGATTGCGGCGACTGCGTTGGTGCATGGGATGACGGTGGTGACGCGGAATGTGGTGGATTTTGCGGGGACTGGGGTGGCGGTTTTGAATCCCTGGGAGGGGTAGCGGAGGATTGCGGCCTTGTGGGCGAGGGTGAGGCACCCGGATTTGTGGGTGAATGGTTCGAGTAGTAGGGGAGGGTCAGCGGTTTCGGGGTTCTTCGACTTCGCTCAGAATGACGGATTTGGGGTGAAGGGACGAGAGCGGTCGTGCTTTGCACGATGCCCACCTTAGCGACGATAAGGCTGTCGCGAAGATGGGGCACCCGGCCTTGCGTGGGAAGGCAAGATTTGCTGTGGCCTGGCTCCGACTACAATTCTGGAAGTGGCGAAGAGCTTTCAATTCGATGTGGTGGTGGGGTTTGAGGCGGAGCGGGCGCAGGAGATTCTGCGTGGGGTGCCGGCGGAGCCTGGGGTGTTTGCGTTGTGTGGGGCTCGGGAGGGGGATGAGCCGTATCTGACGCGGACGGCGGACTTGCGGCGGAGAATGCGGAGGTTACTGGACCCTCCGGTGGAGCAGAGCAAGCGGCTGAATCTGCGGGACAAGGTGGCGCGGATTGAGTATTGCTGTACGGGGTCGGAGTTTGAGTCTTCGCTGGTGCTGTACCACGCGGCGGCGGCGTTCTATGGGTATGCGGAGGCGCGGCGGCGGTTAAAGCTGCATACGCCGTACTTCGTACGCATGACGGTGGAGAATGCGTTTCCGCGGGTGTATGTGAGCAATAAGTTATCGCGGGCTGGTTTGGGGCAGATGTATGGGCCGTTCCCTTCGCGGGCGGCGGCGGAGCGGTACTCCGATGCGGTGCTGGACCTGTTCAAGCTGCGGCGTTGCTGGGAGGATCTGGCGCCGTATCCAGAGCATCCGGGGTGCATGTACGGGGACATGAAAAAGTGTCTGGAGCCCTGCAAGCAGGCCTGTTCGCCGGAGGAGTATGGGGCGGAGGCCCAGGCAGTTCAGGATTTTTTGGCCACGCGTGGCGAGAGCCTGATGGACGCGATTGGGCTGGAGCGGGAGGAGGCTGCGGCCGCGATGGAGTTTGAGCAGGCGGCGGCGCTGCATGAGCGGTGGCACAAGGTGAAGGCCACGGCGGCGCTGGCGGATGAGCTGGTGCAGCCGATTCCGAAGCTGCGAGCAGTGGTGGTGCAGGAGGCCGCGAAGGTGAAGGAGAAGGCGGACGCGCAGGAGGCGGCGGTGTTTCTGCTGGAGGGTGGGTGCCTGGTAGGGCCGGAGCGGCTTTCGACGCTGGGGGTGAGGGCGGTGAAGGAGCAGACGAGCGTGGGGAGCAGCTTGTTTGCGCAGCCGCTGATGTTGCAGGCGGTTCCGCTGGAGGGTGAGGTGGTGAGCGAGGGTGTTGCGGCAGTTCATGGTGTACAGGTT
>JANYER010000333.1 GCA_025359825.1 Granulicella sp. | reverse complement strand
ATAGGCTCGAGTGCCAGGCCTTCGGCGCGTTCCTGTTCCGGGATGCTGGCGGGCCAGGTCTCGGCGAGGGCTTCAGGCGAGTGACCAGCGGAGCGCAGGTTGTTACGCAGGGTCTTACGTTTCTGGCTGAAGCACTGGCGCAGGAAGGTGTCGAAGCCTACGGGATCAACGCCGAGTTCAGCGAAGCGGGGTGCAAACTCCAACCGCAGCACGGTGGAGAAGACGTCAGGAGGCGGCGAGAAGGCCGTGGGCGGCAGAGTGAAGAGGTTGGCGACCTGCGCGTTCATCTGAGCGGTGGCGGAGAGCAGACCGTAGTCGCGGACTCCCGGCTGGGCTGCGACACGCTCGGCGACTTCGCGCTGCATCATCACGACCGCCCGAGCGATGCGGCCGACAGACCCGGCGGCGAAGAGCTGCAGCAGGATGTCCGAGGTGATGTAGTAGGGCAAATTGCCAATGACGTCAGCGGTCTGACCGGCGGGAATCAGGGCGAGCAGGTCGGTCTTCAGTACGTCGGCTTCGAGGATTTGGACGTTGGGGCGGTCGCGGAAGCGGAAGGTCAACTCGGCGGCCAGGGCGCGGTCCAGTTCGAGGGCGATGAGGCGGTGGGCGCGGCCAGCGAGGATGTCGGTGATGGCACCATGTCCGGGGCCGATCTCGATGACGGTGCGGTCGGAGATGTCGCCGAGCGCGTCGACGATGGCGTGGCGGGCGGAGTCGTCGACCAGGAAGTTCTGGCCGAGTTTGGGATTCGGGTTCGGCTTGTGAGGTGAATAGGGTGGCATGTGCATCCAATGTTGAGCCAGCTTGTATAGACTAACGGTTTGGCCGGGAACTTGGGTTGCAGGACGACTCCGGCAGGATAGAGGACGGCAGCATGTATATCGTATTTGCAGCATCGGAGTGCACTCCCTGGGCGAAGACGGGTGGGTTGGCGGACGTCGTGGGTGCCCTGCCGCAGGCGCTGGCAAAACTTGGTCACACAGTCAGCGTATTTCTGCCGTACTACCGGCAGGTGGCAAAGCTGGTGCCGGACGCTCCCGTGGCAGTGCCGAGCCTGACGATTCCGTTTCCTTCGTACAACCGCTTCGTGAAGATTCTGGACGGTGGGCTGAAGGATGGCGTGCAACATTACTTTGTGGATTCGCCGGAGCTGTTCGACCGGGAGAGCTTCTATGCGACCCCGTCTGGCGACTATGCCGACAATGCGGAGCGCTTTGGACTGTTCAGCCGCGCGGTGATTGAAGCGACCAAGGTGCTGGGTGTGCCGGATGTGTTCCACGTGCATGACTGGCAGGTGGCGATGATTGCCGTGCTGCTGCGTTCTACTTATTTCTTCGATCCGGTGATGCGTCGCGTGCCGGTGGTTCTGACCATCCACAATGCGGGCTACCAGGGTTGGTTTCCGCCGCGCACCATCGAGACGTTGCTGCTGCCGTGGGACATGTTCACCTTCACCAAGCTGGAGCAAAACGACACATTGAACTTCCTCAAAGGCGGCATCGTCTATGCCGACGCTCTGACCACAGTCAGCCAGAAGTATTCAGAGGAGATTCAGACGGCAGAGTTTGGTAATGGGCTGGAAGACGTCATCCGGCAACGGAGCGGTGACCTCTTTGGCATCCTGAACGGGGTGGACTACGACGAGTGGAACCCGGCGACCGACCGGCACATTGCGGCACACTACACGGCAGACAATCTTGACGGAAAGAAGGAGTGCCGCCGCGACCTGCTGCATGCCTTTGGCCTGCAAAACGTCAGTGACGAGACCGCCGTGATCGGGGTTGTATCGCGGTTTGCGACCCAGAAGGGCTTCGACTTTATCGTCACGATTTTGGACCGGTTGGTGCAGGAAGATATGGTCCTGTTGATACTCGGCAATGGCGAGGAATACTACGAGCGGCTACTGTCGGAGATGGCGACGCGCTTCCCGGACAAGGTGCGCGTGCAGGTGAAGTACGACAACGTCGTGGCACACAAGATCGAGGCCGGGTCGGACATTTTCCTAATGCCTTCGCGCTATGAACCTTGCGGGTTAAACCAAATCTATAGCCTGAAGTACGGGACTGTTCCCGTAGTGCGGGCGACCGGCGGGTTGGAGGACACCATCGAAGAACAGGCCTTCGGCGGCGGCAACGGCTTCAAGTTCTGGGGCTATAACGCCTGGGATTTGATGGACGCGCTGGTGCGGGCTCTGGGCACGTTCAAGAACAAGGACGAGTGGACACGCATGATGCGGCGCGGCATGGGGCAGGACTTCTCCTGGGAGAAGCCGGCGCATGAGTACGTGCGGGTGTATGAGCGGGTGATTCAGAACCGCAGCTAAGTCAGTTCAGCTACGACGTGGCAGCTAGACCGTCGGGTCTGGCTGCCTTAGTGCTTTCAGGATGTAATGCAGCGGAATTCCTAAGAGGATGATGGCTGACCCGATTAGAGAGTTGCGTGGCTGGTCGGCGAAGGAGAAGACCAGCAGCACAGCCGCGGCTGCGATAAAAACTGCCGGGACAACGGGGTATCCCCAGACACTATAGGGGCGGTTGGCAGCTTCTGCGGGGGTTTCGCGACGGCGGAAGACGAAGACCGAAGCGGTGACGGCGGCGTAGAAGAGCCACTCAGAGAAGATGGCCAGTGAGAAGAGTCCCTGGAAGGTATTGATCAGCAGGAGCAGGACCGACGAGAGTGTAGCCTGCAGGATCAGCGCCCGCGACGGGGTCTTGAAGCGCGGATGAACGTAGGCCAGACCTTTGAAGAAGAGGCCGTCGCGGGCTGCCGCGAAGGGAATGCGCGCACCAGTGAGTGACGATCCGATAAAGGTGGAGCCATACGAAATAGCAAGGCCGATGGAGAAGATCCAGGCAGCTGCGGACCCAGCACTCAGCAGGATGGCAGCAACGGCTGGCCTCTCCGCAGTAGCAATGGCAGTGGCAGGCAGCACGAATTGGATAGCTGCATTGGTGAGCATATAGAGTGCACCAACAATGGCAACGCCTCCGACCAGGGCGAAGGGCAAGCTGCGTTGCGGATTCTGAATCTCGCCGGCGGTGTGGGTTACATCGGACCAACCGTCATAGGCCCATAGCGCGGCGATCAGAGCCACCATGAAGCCTTCGAATCCACCGCGCGCGCCGGGGTGATGGGTGGAGAAGTTGGCGATAGACCCGTGGCCGCCGAAGACGCAGACGCCGACCACGGTAAGGACCATTGCAACCTTCAAACCCATCAGAACGCGCTGCGTATTGCCAGCTTTGCGTGTACCCAGGATGTTGAGGCCGGTGATGAGCCAGACGAATGCGATGGCGACCAACTGCCCCCACACAACATGCGGCATCAGGGGTAGAGAGAGAAACGAGAAGGCCGAGAAATTACCGAGGACGCGCACCACTCCAGAGGCGATGGAGGCGATGGAAGAGGGCTTGGCGATGGTGACCTGCGTCCACATGAAGACGAAGGCGGTGAGGTCGCCGTAGGCCTCCCGGAGGAAGGCGTACTCGCCTCCGTATTTAGGTCGAGAGGCGGCGATCTCGGCGTAGGTCATGGCACCGAACAGCGACAGCAGGCCCCCAACGATCCACACAGCATAGACGGTACCGGAGGAGCCGACGGCGGACATCATCTCCCGCGGCACCAGGAAGATGCCGCTGCCGATGATGATGCCGATCACGATAGAGGTCGCGTGCGAGGCGGTCAGAACGCGGGGAAGTTCGTGCTCTGCCTGAGGCGTTGTCTCGGTTGAGGCCATGGGCGTGGTGGCAGAGTAGCACATCTGCCGTCTGGGCTCAGGTGGATGCTGCGGCTAGATGTAGAGTTTGAACCTGTTCCAGTCAGTAGTCAGGTTCTGCAATCGGCCGCGGACGAGGTAGATCTTCCGATGTTCGTACGGCATCGAGAGCGGATGATTCAGTCGTCCCACCAATTCTACGGAGGTGTAGTACTTACGCATCTCTTCCAAGCTGGAGCCGTTGACAACGATCATCACGTCGCCGGCATTGCCGTTCGGCCCCCAAAGAAAATAGCTATTATGCCTGCTGATGGCGGTTGGCAGGCCTTGGCCCAGAAAGTTGATGGCGCTGGCCTCACCGTAGTTGGAGCAGTAGATCCCGACCTTTGCCTGGTCCTGCGGTGAGAGTGAGTGGTAGATGCGTGTGACCTGATCCACCTCCTCCTGCCAGCCAAAGCGGTCGGCGTAGAACTGTGGGAGGGTGCTGCTGGCTTCGTTCTCCGTGTTGCCATTGATCCTATCGAGGTGCGTCGCTTTGGTGTAAGCCAGCCAAGTGTCCGGCTTCAGCACCGGGATGGAGAGCGGCAGCGTGATGATGGCTGCTATAAGGAAGATCGTCTCCAGGATGGGAAAGGCGTAGGCCCGGTCAGCGGCTACACCTTTGCTTTTAGCAAAGCGGCGCTCCCATGCGATTCCACCGGCGGCAAAGAGCACGGGATAGATGGGGACGACGTAGTAGTCCTTGGCATGGAGCGCCATCATGATGGCCAGGAAGAGTAGATAGGTGATGCCGATCCAACGCCAGCTTCGTGCCAGAGAGCTCCGGAGCAGCCACACCAGACCAGTGCCCCATACCAACACGGTAAGCGGCTGCAGATTGACGATCTGAGTGACAAGGAAGGGAATCGGTGCGAGTGCAATATTTTTATTCTCGACGCGGCCATTATGCAGAAACTCCAGCGTCGGCCAGTGATTATGAACCTGCCATAGCAGATTCGGTAGCGCGATCAGGACGAGTAGCGTAACTCCGGCAGCAGCATAGCGGTTAAACAGCAGCTTGCGTTGCTGGGTGAGCAGGAGCCCCGCCAGGAGTGCCACTAGAAAGAAGGCCATCGAAGGTTTGTTGAGCAGGCCGAGACCAGCAGAAAGCCCGAAGAGCAACCACAGTCCATCGCTTCGCACGCCTGCATGTTCAGCGCGCACCATCAGGATGAGGGAGAGTATGCATGTCATCCAGAACATGGATTCGGTGGAGTTCATCGACAGAAAGCTATCCAGACCTGTGTAGAGTGGTGCGACCAGGACGCAGAGCATCGCCAAGCCCTGCGCTGGTCGGCGACCGCCCAACGACCAAGCGAGAATGCCAGTCAGAAAGATGCGCACCGCTCCTCCCGCAGCCGAGAGCATACGGATGCCCGCCAATGATTTGCCAAAGAGTGCGAGTGCCAACTTCGCCTGCACCGCGACGATAGGGCCATGATCGACGTAGCCCCAGGCAAGGTGGCGTCCGCAGGCGATGTAGTACATCTCGTCGCGGAAGTAGCCGTAGCCCAGGTGCGCCTGCCACAGATTGGTGGCGATATGCAGCACAAGCTTGATCGCTGCGAAAAGGAGCGCGAGACGGACGGCGGAACGGAGACTCGGGTCAGCGGAACGTACGACGGTAGTGCGGGTTGGACCCATGCGCAAGGCTCCTCGAAACTCTGGAAGACAGGATTACATACGGAGCCGCTCATCCATCCGTTCCGCATAGAAAGATAAGGTTTTCTCTCCGTAAACTGCATCTGAGTGTTAAAGCTACGATAGAGTGGCTGCGTAGGAATTGTCGCGGTTCGCCGCGAGACCCCAGGACGAAGGACGGTGTGGACTATGGATTGGACCCCAGGTGGTTCGAGTGAGGATGTAGAAGATCGGCGTGGTGATTCCGGCGGTGGTGGCGGTGGCGGATTCAGCTTTGGCGGCGGTGGGGGTGGCATAGGCATCGTCGGCTTTCTGGTGCTGCTGGTCATTAGCCTGGTGACGGGCCGAAACTTTATCGGAGCCTTCCTCTCCGGCGGTGGCGGCAGTGCACCGGTGCAGCAGAGCCGTCCAGCACCCACCCAAGGCTCGGAGGCAACGTCAGCCTCGCCGCAGGAACAGCGCTCGGTTGAGCTGGTAACGTTCGTGCTGAACGACGCGCAGGCGACCTGGACTGCGATACTCGCAGATCAAAATGTGCGGTACCGCAAGGCCAAGCTGGTGCTCTTTCGCGGTAGCACCTACTCCGGTTGCGGAACGGCGCAGGCGGCCTCCGGCCCGTTCTACTGCCCGGCGGATGAGAAGGTCTACATCGACCTCGGCTTCTGGGATGAACTGGCACGGATGGGAGGCAGCACTGCGGACTTTGCCCAGTCTTATGTCCTCGCGCACGAGCTGGGACATCACATACAGAACATCCTCGGCATCGAGGCAAAGATGCGCCGTCTACAGCAGCAGCAACCGGGGGAGCGTAATCATCTCTCCGTGGACCTGGAACTGCAGGCCGACTGCTTCGCGGGCGTCTGGGCGCATAACTCGGAGCACAAGAGCGGCATTCACGAGGCGGACATCGATGAAGGCTTGAAGGCTGCCGCTGCAGTGGGCGATGATCATATCCAGAAGATGTCGCGCGGCACGATCAGCCCGGAGAGCTTTACCCACGGCTCCAGCGCACAACGTCAGATGTGGTTTAGGCGCGGGCTGGACGGCGGCACCGTGGCTAGCTGCAACACCTTTGCCGAGCAGGGTAGCGGAACGAACTACTAAAGCTACCGCAGAACGGTGAACGCTTCGACTGGAGCAGTGGCATCCGTGTCGAAGTACTTGCGAATACGCTCTGCTGTCACTGCGTTGACGACGGCGTTCAAGGCATCGGGTGGAGCTTGCTTGATGCCGCGGATGCTGCCGAAATGCTCCAATAGGCGCTGACGTGTCCGTGGCCCCACGCCGGGGATGGCATCGAGCTCGCTGTCGCGATCGCGCATCTGGCGGCGTTTGCGGTGATAGGTGACAGCGAAGCGGTGGCTCTCATCGCGGATCTTCTGCATCAGGTGCAGCACGGGCGAGCGACGGTCGAGCACGACAGGATCGTCCTCCTGTCCGTGGACGTAGATGATCTCCTCGCGCTTGGCAATGCTGGCCAGCGGTTGCAACGTGATGCCGATCTCTTCGAGTGCAGCATAGGCAGCATGCAGTTGACCGAGACCACCGTCGATCAGGATCAGCGATGGGAAGGGCTTTTTATCGTCCTGTAGACGCTTGTAGCGGCGCTGGATAATCTCACGCATAGAGGCGAAGTCGTCCACGCCGGAGACCGTCTTGACCTGAAACTTGCGGTAGTCGGCCTTCTTCATGGCGCCGTCC
The DNA here is from genome assembly GCA_025359825.1 of Granulicella sp. Classification (GTDB taxonomy): domain Bacteria; phylum Acidobacteriota; class Terriglobia; order Terriglobales; family Acidobacteriaceae; genus Edaphobacter. The sequence continues at coordinate 3,561 of JANYER010000333.1, read as the reverse complement.
TCCCACACCACCATGGAGGCCACCGTCTCCGCACCCTGGATGTGGGAGATGTCGAAGCACTCGATCCGCTTCGGAAGTTCCTCCAGCGTGAGGGCCTCCTGCAGTGCTTCCTGGATTGCCTTGATGCTGGGCTGCAGGACACGAAAGCGCTGGTCATATGACTGCTTCGCATTCTGGCAGACCAGGTCGACGAGCGAGCGCTTGTCGCCACGCTGTGGTGCGGCGACCTCAATACGATGGCCAGCGCGTTCTGCCAGAAGCTCAGCCAACACGACGCGGTCGGGGAAATCGACTGGTACCAGGATCGAGCGCGGGACATAGCTCTGGTCAAGATAAAGCTGCTTCAAAAGGGCGGAGAAGAAGAGTGCAGGCGAAAAGGCACCACTCAGTTCGGTCATGCCGGAGCGCTGAGTCGGCGCGGCGGCCAGCCCCTCTGGCTCTCCAATGAAAGGTGCGTCCAGGGCGGGAGTCGGCTCCAAATTTGGCTGAGGGGCTTCAATAATCGAAGCCACCGCGTCGGCATCCTGCTCAAAAGAGACGGTAACATCGCGCCAGTCTTCATGCGCCTCGGTAGGGCCACCGTTCAGGTTGTCGGAGAGCGACTCCGGCAGCTCCTCCCAGAAAAAATCGCGGCGATCAACAATCTTGCCGGCGCGCATATGGAAAAGATTCACGGCCAGCATGTCGTTCTCATAGTGGAAGCCGAAGACATCCGCGTCTTCATTGTCTGCGGTGGCGATGCGCTGCTTGTCCTGCATCTGGTGCACGGTCACGATCTGGTCGCGCAGGCGCGCGGCCAGCTCAAAGTGCTCCTGCTCGGCAGCGGTGCCCATGCGCCTGGTTAGCAGCTTCTCCAGTTCGTCGGTGCGTCCTTCCAGAAAGAGCTGCACATCGCGGATGGTCTCTTTGTATGCTTCGGGCGTGGTAAAGCCGTCGACGCAGGGGCCGAGGCAGCGCTTGATGTAGTACTGCAGGCACGCCCGCGGATGATAGCGCGAAAGGTCTACCTTGCAGCTCGGAATCAGGAAGCTGCGGTGGATCAGGTCGACCAGCCGGTGGGCGAGGTTGCCGGGGAAGTAGGGACCGAAGTATGCGCCTCCGTCCTTCCGCAGCCGTCGCGTCACGAAGACCTTCGGGTAGCGGTCGTTCATCGTCAGCTTGATGTATGGATAGGTCTTGTCGTCTCGCAGCAGGATGTTGAAACGCGGCTTGCGCTGCTTGATCAGGTTGTTCTCAAGCGCCAAGGCTTCGCGTTCGTTATCGACCGTGATGTACTCCACGTCGACGGCCTCGCGCATCAGCGAACCGGTCTTCGCATTTGCCTGGGAGGCATCGAGAAAGTACGAGCGCACACGCGCGCGCAGGTTCTTCGCCTTGCCGACGTAGATGACCTCACCCTCGGCGTTTTTATAGAGGTAGCAGCCTGGGGAGGTGGGTAACGTGCGAATTTTCTGCAGCAGATCCATGCGAGTAGGGCGCGAATCTTAGGCGCCTGGTCTTCAGTGTAGTGGGTGGTGACGAACGAGTTATCTAATGCTGTGGAGTCTGTAAGTTGCACTAAATTGCAACCGAGTAAATTTGACGCTGTCATCTGTCAAAAGTTCCATTTGTGCAATGGTTCCGTGGGCTATGATATCCACTCGACCTAAGACGCAACTTGCTGATGTTGAATAGCTTAGATCTGTATCTTGGTTTGGCATGTGGATTGCTGGTAGCAATAGCGAAGTGCTTACGAACGACGAACTGGCAGCATGTTTCCAGGAGAGACGAGTTTATGCAAAAAACCACGATGCTCTACACAGAAGGCGTTATTACTAACCGCAATTCGGCGGCCAGTAAGGCAGTACGTTTGGGCGGCGTCGTACTCGTCGGCAGCTTGATGCTGGCCCTCACCGTGGGCTGCTCGACCAAGAATTACGTCCGTTCGCAGACCGCTCCGATCATCCAGAACACTAACGAACTGGATACGAAGACTGCTGCGGACCACCGCAACATTCAGGATACAGATACCCGGGCCCAGGCCGGGATTGCGAACGCGCAGAACGCTGCGAATACTGCCGACCAGCATGCTGTTACCGCTGGCCTGTCAGCAGATGCAGCAGGGCGTTCGGCACAGGATGCATATAACCGCGTAGACAGCCTCAGCGGTGTCGTTGCGAATCTCGATAATTACAAGTCGCTGGCAGATGTAAATGTCACCTTCAGCTTCGACAAGTCGGTGCTATCGGCTGCTGACAAGAAGCAGTTGGATGACTTGGCAGGTAGCCTCCAGACCGCTCGGGGTTACATCCTCGAGGTGACTGGCGGTACGGACTCGACCGGCGATGCAACGTATAACTATCAGCTCAGCCAGCGTCGTGCCGATGTGGTGGTGAACTACCTCGCGGCGAAATATGGCATTCCTCCCCACAAGTTTTACCTGGTTGGAATTGGTAAGGATCAGCAGGTTGCGAGTGATCGTACCGCTGCGGGCCGCGCTCAGAATCGTCGCGTGGAGATCAAGCTGCTGTCGAACATGAATGCCGGTACCAGCGCCAGCGCTGCCCCAGCCGCCGCTCCTAGCGGCACCAACTAACGCTCTGCTTCTAACCACTCTTGCAACCTGAAACACAGTGCCCGCCTCGAGGATGATCGAGGCGGGCATTTTCTTGGCTCTTGAACTGAAAGAGGAGTCGGACTAGGTCTTGAGCTTCTTATAGACCAGGGCCAGGATGATCGAAGTCAGGATGACCCACAAGAACTGATACCAGTAGAAGAATGGGAAGCCAAACAGAGTCGGAGTGGAACGGGCATACATCCCGGGAAAGAGCAGCCCTAGGTAGGGAAGGATCAAAGGAAGCATCCACCACTTGCTGGATTGTGCGGCCGACGGATGCTGTGGGGTTTCGTTCATAGGGGTATATCCTACGCAAAAGCATACTGCACTCTGGGTCTAGAAGGAATCCGGTTCTCTCTGGCGGAAGGTCTCGCGGGTTGTCGGGTAGAGTTACCGTATGGGTTCTTCTTCGAAGCTCTCTGCCAATTCAGACGAAGCAGTTGGGTTACCGGCGTCGGCGGCTGCACGAGAGGCGGCGGCTCCACTCGCTGAGGCGATCTCCATCATGGCGCGGCTGCGCGGAGTGGATGGTTGTCCATGGGACCGCGAGCAGACCTTCGACTCCATCAAGAAGCACACCCTGGAGGAGACCTACGAGGTCTTCGATGCGATCGAGCGCAGGGCCTGGCCGGAACTGCGCGACGAGCTAGGCGACCTGTTGTTACAAGTCCTGTTTTACGCGCAGATGGCCTCCGAGGCCGGCTACTTCACCCTGGCGGACGTAGCGGCCGGGCTGAATGCAAAGTTGATTCGTCGCCATCCGCATATCTTCGCCAACGAGCAGGCGACCGACGCAGACGCTGTGCTGCGCAACTGGGAGCAGATCAAAAAAGAAGAGAAGCGCCAGGCCGCCGGAGTAAATGCGCCACGACCCATGCTGGACGAGGTGCCTCGCTCCATGCCGGCTCTCCTGGAGGCCAGCAAGCTGGGCTCCAGGGCTGCAAAGGTCGGCTTCGATTGGCCGG
>JANYER010000287.1 GCA_025359825.1 Granulicella sp. | reverse complement strand
CGCCGATGGCGACGCCGCCCTCGCCTACCTTCTGTCCCCCCCTGAAAAACCGGCAGCAGTTTTGCTGGACTGCATGCTCCCCGGCACCGACGGCTTCACCATCGTCCGCACCCTGCGCGACGCAGGCGTCTACACCCCCGTCCTCCTCCTCACCGCCCGCGCCCGCCCGCAGGACATCCTAGAAGGCATCGAGGCCGGTGCCGACGACTACCTCCCCAAGCCCTTCGACCTCAATATCCTGCTCGTCCGGCTCAAATCCCTCCTCCGCCGCACCGCCTGGCAGACCGTCACCACCTCGTCGCCAAACCTGCTGGAAGCAAGTTCGGAAGCAACGTCCGAGACTTCACCGCCAGCGCCCTACATCTTCAACCACCGCACCATCCGCTTCGACACCCTCGAGCTCATCGCCCCCAACCGCTTCACCCACCTCACCCTGATGGAGGCCGATCTCCTCCGCTACCTAACCGACCGCGAAGGCCAGATCGTCTCCCGCAAAGACATCCTCGAGCAGGTCTGGCGCGTCCACGAAGACACCGACACCCGCGCCATCGACAACTTCATCGTCCGCCTCCGCCGCTACATCGAGGACGACCCCGCCAACCCCCATCACCTCGTCACCGTCCGCGGCATCGGCTACCGTTTCCTGGCAAATCCCCTCTAGCGCAAACCCATCGCGCAGGTGTACATTGCTCTCCATGCGGAGGCACACCATGTCCCGATGCACATTGCGGTACCTCTTCACCCTCTTCATGTATGCAGGAATCGCCGTCTTCCTCATCCCATACATCTCAGGCAAGATAACCTCCGGCGTCCTCTTCCTCATCATGGGCATGGGCATCGCGATCGTCAGCGGCCTGCTCCGCTGCTATTACACAGAAGTGGACACCGGCGAACAACATCTCCCCGAAAAGACCAGCCCTTAAGCCAACCTGCCCTGGTCCAGTTCAATCCCTAGTGCTGCAACGTCCCCACCAGCAGCAGATCAATCTGAACCTCTTTGTTCACCTTGATCGCAAACAAGCTCGGGTCCTTCATCCCCCACTTCACATAGGGCACGGCAAACATCCCCATCGCATGGAACTGCGTCCCGTTCACCTGCATCTGCATCGGCACATCGATCTCATGCGCCACCCCCAGGATCGTAAACATCCCATGCACCGTCAACGCCGAATCCCCACTCCCGTTGAACTTCCCAGCAAACCGCACCGGAGCAAACGTCACCGTCTTGTACTGGTCCACCTTTAGCTCTTCCTTATTCATCCGCTTATCCCGCGTAGAGTTGCCACTCACCCCACTCAGCGCATCCACCACAACGCTGCCGCTCGCCGTCCCATTCTCCGGGCTGAATAGCACCTCGCTGGGAGCGACCTTGAACGTTCCATGCACCGTATGCAGCGTATCCACCAGCGTAAAGTGAACCTCACTCTTACCTGTATCCACCGTCAACGTCTGCTGCTGCGCCTCGACCGTTCCAGCGCACACCATCCCAGCGCAAGCCACCAACATCACACATCGAAAATACATCACCATCCAGCCTCCAGAAGAGCCACGCTCACCACCATACCTGTTAAGACTCCATCCCAACCCAATGGTTTCGTTCAACCTGAAACCATCCCAAACCACACCTCAACGCCAGCCAGTAATGGTAGGACCATGCTAAACTTCCCCCGCTGAAGAAACTATTAAACCGCCGTCGCAAACATCCATCGTCCCAGCATCCAGACCAATATCAAAACTAAGGATCTCTCCTCCATGGGCTCTCTTTTCACTCTTCGCCACGCACTTGTCCTCCTCACCCTCTCCGCTCCAGCCCTAGCCCAAAAGCCCCTCCAAACCCTCCTTGTAGGCGTCGACCACCGCACCGTCACCAGCCTCAACGGTCCCTGGCACTATCTCGTCGACCAGTCCCCCGGTCGCGCCCTCTATAACGGTACCGGTGGTATCAACGACAACTCCTACGGCCTCAACGAGCGCCCCACCATCGTCGGCAAGCACAACATGGAGTACGACTTCGCCACCGCTCCCACCCTCAACGTCCCCGGCGACTGGAACACCCAGGTCCCCCAGCTCTTCAACTATGAGGGCGTCCTCTGGTACCAGCGCAACTTCGACTTCCAGCCCAAAGCCGGCACCCGCACCTTCCTCCACGTCGGCGCAGCCAACTACCGCTCCCACGTCTGGGTCAACGGCAAGCGCATCTGCGACCACGAGGGCGGCTACACTCCCTTCGACTGTGAAGCCACCTCCGTCCTCCATCCCGGAGCCAACTTCGTCGTCATCGCCGTCGACGCCACCCGCCTTCAGGACGGCATCCCCTCCGTCGGCATCGACTGGATGAACTACGGCGGTCTCACCCGCGACGTCTCCCTCGTCACCGTCCCTAACGCCTTCATCGACGACTACGACGTCCACCTCAAGCACGGTGCCAGGTTCGAAGACAACAACCAGCTCACCGGCTACATCCACGTCCTTGACGCCCCCGCCGGCACTCCCGTCACACTCAGCATCCCCGAAGCCGGCATCAACGCCGCCCTCAAGACCGATGCCGAGGGCAATGCCAAATTCGACGTCACTGCCAGCAAGCTCACCCTCTGGTCCCCCACTTCGCCCAAGCTCTACACCGTCAGCCTCAAGTCGGGTGAAGGTACCGCGCAAGACCAGCTCTCCGACAACATCGGCTTCCGCGATATCCGCGTCGAAGGCACCAAGATCCTCCTCAACGGCAAGGCCATCTTCCTTGAAGGTGCAAACATGCACGCCGAAGCACCCGTCCGCGGCGGCCGCGCCAACACCGACAAAGACGTAGCCACCATCTACGACTACCTCAAGCAGATGAACGCCAACTTCGTCCGCCTCTGCCACTACCCCCACGACGAGCGCATGACCCGCGCCTCCGACAAGCTCGGCTTCATGGTCTGGTCTGAGATCCCCAACTGGCAGCGAATCTCCTTCGAGAAGCAGGAGGTCTACGACAAGGACGTCGTCATGCTCAAGGAGATGATCCGTCGCGATCGCAACAAGGCCTCCGTCATTCTCTGGTCCGTCTCCAACGAAACCCCCAACAACCCCGCCCGCACCAAGTTCCTCACCAACCTTGCCAACGAGGCCCGCGCCCTCGATCCCACCCGTCCCATCACCTCCGCCATCATCGGACCCAAGCGCGTCGGCGACACCATGGACGGCAACGACCCCCTCACCGCAGCCCTCGACGTCATCGGCCAGAACGAGTACATCGGCTGGTATGAAGGCACCCCCGAAGAAGCCGACACCACCATCTGGAACTTCCCCAACAAGCCCGTCATCATGAGCGAGTTCGGTGCCGAAGCCAAGCAGGGCAACCATGGCGCCACCAACGCCCGCTGGACCGAGGAGCAGCAGAGCTACGTCATCGAGCACCAGCTCACCATGATGCGCAAGATCCCGCAGCTCCGCGGCCTCACCCCCTGGGTCCTCATGGACTTCCGCTCCCCCACCCGCAACATCCCCAAACTCCAGGATGGCTACAACCGTAAGGGACTCATCGCCGAAGACGGCAAGAAGAAGGCAGCCTTCGCCGTCTTCCAGAAAGCCTACAAAGAACACTCCGTAGGCAAAGCCGAATAACAGAGATTCAGCGCAACATCACAACAACACACCCGGGCACCTCCTTCCTGCTACCAGCGAACGAGGTGCCCGGCCTGCTTAACTCACCTGGACCAGCCGCAATGCTCTAAACTCATAGCAGTCAGCTGCTACGGCCCTTCATGCGCATCATCACCCGCTACATCCTTCGCGAAGTCACCTCTCACGCCCTGCTCGGCGGGGCGCTCTTCACCTTCGTGCTCTTCATGCGCGACCTCGGCAAGATCCTCGAGCTGGTCGTCCGCGACTCCGCCTCACTCGCCGACGTCGCTCGCATCTTCCTCTACACCCTGCCCAACGCCCTCACCCTTACCATCCCCATGGCCGTGCTGGTGGGCATCCTCCTCGGCCTCTCCCGCCTCGCCGCAGACTCCGAAATCACCGCCATGCGCGCCGCCGGCATGGGCGCACTCGACTTCGTCAAGATCGTCTCCATCGTCTCCGCCGCAGCCCTGGCGCTCGGCCTCTTCAACTCCATCTACCTCGCCCCCACCGCCGCGGCCAATCTGCTCAAACTCGAAGACTCCCTCAAGTCCTCGCAAGCCTCCTTTGAGATTCAGCCCCGCGTCTTCTACGAAGACTTCAAAAACTACGTCCTCTACATTCAGGACGTCCGCCCCGCCGCCGGAGCCGCTCTTTGGCATCACGTCTTCCTAGCCGACCTCAGCCAGCGCGGCAATCCCAACATCACCACCGCCGACGAGGCTGTAGTCGTCAACGGCTCACAGACCGCGGAGCCAACGCAAGGAAATCCCACGCCCCAGCAGGTCGCCCAATCCATTCGGCTGCACCTCATCAACGGAGGGAACCACTCCACCTCGGCCACAGATCCTAACCAATACAACATCTCCACCTTCGCCACTAACGATCTCCCCATCCAGACCGGCTCGCAGGACGACGCCCACGTGAGCCGCGTCGACACCCCCATCCTCGCCCTCCCTCTCTCCGAGCTCTACCGCCGCGCCCAGCTCCCCGCTACCTCCAACGACATCGGCCCCGGCAGCCGCAACCCGCGCATCTATCGCATCGAGTTCAACAAGCGCTTCTCCTACCCCTTCGCCTGCCTCGTCCTCATGCTGGTCGGTGTGCCCCTCGGCCTCTCCTCCAAACGTGGAGGCAAATCCACCGGTTTCGTCCTCACCATCCTGCTGGTCTTCGTCTACTACTTCCTCTCCTCCGTTGGAGTAGCCTTCGCCCGCACCGGCAAGGTCAGTCCCTTCCTCGGCGTCTGGGGTGCCAATCTAATCTTCGCCGCCGCCGGAGCCATGCTCCTCTACCAAATGTCACGCGGCGGCATCGCCCTCTCTGTCGTCAGCTCCCTTGGCCAGGCCATCAACAAGCTCATCGCCCGCATCACCGCCCGCCGTCAGGCGTCCGACTCCAACTTCGCCCCACCCAACGTCGCCACCATCCTCCGCCGTCTGCGCGGCATCCTCGGCACCCGCTTCCCCCTCATCCTCGACGACTACGTCATGCGCGAGTACCTCACCAGCTTCGGCCTCATCCTCGCCTCCTTCTCCACCCTCTTCATCATCTTCACCTTCTTCGAGCTCATCGGCGACATCATCCGCAACCGCACCCCGCTCGTCACCGTAGGCGACTACCTCCTCAACCTCATCCCCTACATCCTCTACAACGTCACCCCGCTCTGCTCGCTCGTCGCCGTGCTCGTCACCTTCGGAGCCCTCTCCCGCTCCTCCGAGCTCACCGCTATGAAGGCCACCGGCATCTCCCTCTACCGGGTCGTCGCGCCCGTCCTGGTCATCGCGCTGCTCATCTCCGCTGCCCTCTTCGCCTTCGACGACTTCTACCTCCCCGCCGCCAACCGCCGTCAGGAAGCCCTCCGCTCCATCATCAAAGGCAAACCCGCCCAGACCTTCCTCCGCCCAGACCGCAAATGGATCTCTGGCCAGTCCAACGCGGTCTCCTCCGACCAGCCAGCCGCCAATAACGCCACCACCCCCACCCGCATCTTCTACTACCAATTCTTCGATCCCGATAAGAACGTCTTCGCCAACCTCACCGTCTTCGAGTTCGACCCCAACTCCTTCGTCCTCACCCGCCGCATCTTCAGCACCGCCGCCCGCTGGGACGAGCGCGTCTCCCGCTGGGTCTTCGAGAACGGCTGGCAGCGCACCTTCTCCGGCGAAACCGTAGCCACCTACCAGCCCTTCACCATCGCCACCTTCCCAGAAATCCGCGAGGTCCCCACCTACTTCAAGAAGGAAGACCTCCAGTCCCAGCAGATGTCCTACGGCGAGCTCTCCCGCTACATCAACGACCTCAAACAATCCGGCTTCGATACCAAACGCCTCGCCGTCCAGCTCGACCGCAAGCTAGCCTACCCGCTCATCACCCTGGTCATGGCCATCCTCGCAGTTCCCTTCGCCCTCTCCATGGGCAAACGCGGCGGCCTCGCCGGCATCGCCACCGCCATTGGCCTCGCCATCGCCTACTGGGTCGTAGACGGCCTCTTCGGAGCCATGGGCAACGTCAACACCCTCCCCGCCTTCCTCGCCGCCTGGTCCCCCGACCTACTCTTCGGCATCCTCGGTGCCTACCTCCTCCTCCGCACCCCCACATAAAACCTTCTCCCCACCGAAGCCGGGTGCCCCATGATCGTGACAGTCCCATCGTCGCTATCGTGGGGTCACGACCATCATTATCCCAACCGCAAACAACTCACCGGGTGCCGGGTGCCCATATCTCGATTTTGAGATGTGGGCATCGTGCAAAGCACGACCGCCCTCCTAACCCCCTCCCAAAATCCGTCATCCTGAGCGAAGTCGAAGGACCCCGAAACAGCCGACCCTGCCCCTGCCCTTCGACCCACTCACCCCCAACCGCCGGGTGCCCCATATCTCGATTTTGAGATGTGGGCATCGTGCGAAGCACGACCGCCGCCCCAACCCCGCCACACAAATCCAACCACCAGGGAAGGACATGCCTTCAGGCATGTCAAAAAAAGCTCGCCGAAGGCAACCCCGCTCTGCCGAAGGCATGCCTCTCCGCATTCACTGCCGCCCAACCAGCCCCCAACCCTCTCAGGAAATCCCAAAACTATTTCTCACGAAAACTCTCAGCAAAATCCCATGTCAACCCCCAAACCCACGCAAAAATCCCGTAACCCCAACAATTCAAATCACATAAAACCAAAAAATAAATGAGTCTTTAGTTATGGTGCATTCAATACAATTGAACTTGAGATCAAAACAAAGAAAGCATCACCAGAAACTGTAACTCTTTTGTTTGCAATATTTTACCCGTAACCCCTTTGTTTGGAATATTTTGGCGGCACATACCTGCGTCAAATAAAACACAACAAAGGACTTAGCAAAAAGACCCCCCGGGGGGGGGGAGGGGGGCAAAAAATCGATAACCGCACCAATCAAGACGCCGTCTTCATGCGCCGGGCCCTCCAGCTAGCCGCCGAGACCACTGGCCTCGCCTCCCCCAATCCGCAGGTAGGCTGCGTCCTCGTCCGTAATAACCAAATCATCGCCGAAGGCGCCCACCGCTATGACCAGCGCGACCACGCCGAAATCGTCGCCCTGAAGCACGCTGGCCAAGCAGCCGAGGGCGCAACCGCCTACGTCACCCTCGAGCCCTGCTCCCACCACGGCCGCACCGGCCCCTGCGCCGACGCACTCATCGCCGCTCGCATCGCCCGCTGCGTCATCGCCACCCGCGACCCCAACCCCCTCGTAGCCGGACAAGGCATCCTCCGCCTCCTCGACGCCGGAGTAGAAATCACCGTCGGCACCCTCCAGCAACAGGCGCAAGAGCTCAACAACGCCTTCGCCCACTTCATCCAGCACCGCCGTCCCTTCGTCACCCTCAAGGCCGCCCTGTCCGTCGACGGCTACCTCGCCCCACCGCCCGCCAGCCGCTTCCCCAACCAGCCGCATTGGCTCACCGGCCCCGCCGCCCGCCACGAGGTTCAGCTCCTCCGCCACGCCTCCGACGCCATCCTCACGGGCATCGGCACCGTCCTGGCCGACAATCCAGCCCTCACCGACCGCTCCAGCCTCCCTCGCCGCCGTCCCCTCCTCCGCGTCATCCTCGACTCCCAGCTCCGCACCCCCAGCAACTCCCAGATCGTCCGCTCTGCGCAAAAGGGCACCGGAGACGCGGGTTCAGACGTCCTCATCCTCTGCGCCATCACCGCCCCAACCGCAAAGATCGCAGCCCTCGAAGACTGGGGCGTAGACGTCCAACCCATCCCCGACCACAACGGCCTTCCCGCAGTCCTGCAGGTCCTCGCCGAACGCAACGTCCTCAGCCTCCTCCTTGAAGCCGGCTCGCACCTCAACGGAGCCTTCCTCACCCAAAACCTTGTAGACAAAGCCATCCTCTTCTACGCCGAATCTGAGCTAGGCGCAGGCTCGATTCCCTTCGCGCACGGAATCGAATCTCCCTTCCTCTTCCAGCAGTCCCTCCAACGCACCACCCACCAAACCCTCGGCCCCGACGCCATGCTCACCGGCTACCTCCACAACCCATGGCCAGCGATCCACACCTGGTAGCAGGTACCGCGCACCTAGTAACCTATCCTCATGTTCACTGGCCTGATCGAAACCACCGGAACCATCCTCTCCACCACACCCAACTCCGGAGCGACCCGCATCATCATCACCGCGCCCACCCTCACCGCGCGCCTCGCACTCGGAGATAGTGTCGCCGTCAACGGAGTCTGCCTCACCGCCCTCGACATCACCGCCGCCACCTTCTCCGCCGACCTCGCCGCCGAGACCATCGCTCGCACTACCCTCACTCATCTCCGCCCCGGCACCATCGTCAACCTCGAATTACCCACGCCCGCCGGCTCGCCGCTCGGCGGCCACGTAGTCCAGGGCCACATCGACGGCACCGCGACCCTGCTCTCACTCCTCCCCATCACTCCCGAATCCCCCGCCACCACCGACTGGCGCCTCACCCTCCAGCTCCCCGACCACCTCTCCCAATACGTCGTCTCGCAAGGCTCCATCACCGTCGAGGGCATCTCCCTCACCGTCGCCGCCCTCCACGGTGACACCGTGGAGGTGGCCATCATCCCCCACACCTACGCCGCCACCAACCTCCACACCCTCACACCCGGCACCCCCCTCAACATAGAAACCGACGTCCTCGCCCGCTACGCCGAACGTCAGCACGCTCCCGCCTTCACCCTGACCGAAAAGTACCTCCTGGCCAACGGCTACTAAAGCGCAAACAAAAGGCCCCGGGATTAACCGGGGCCAAATAGTTTGTAACAATTACTGATACAAATCTAGTAGCGCATCGAAAACTAGATCGAGCTCATGTTGTGCAGGAACTCCTGATTGTTCCTGGTCTTCGCGAGCTTGTCCGTCAACAGCTCCATCGCTTCAACTGGTGACAGCGGATTCAGCACCTTGCGCAAAATCCAGGTCCGCTGCAGGTCTTCCTTCGGAATCAGCAGCTCTTCCTTACGTGTACCGGAGCGCTGAATGTCGATCGCCGGGAACACGCGCTTGTCGACCAGCTTGCGATCCAGGATCACTTCCATGTTGCCCGTTCCCTTGAACTCTTCGAAGATGACCTCGTCCATGCGCGAACCAGTATCAACCAGCGCAGTAGCGATGATAGTCAACGAACCGCCCTCTTCGATATTGCGTGCCGCACCGAAGAACCGCTTCGGACGCTGCAGCGCATTCGAGTCCACACCGCCTGAGAGAACCTTGCCGCTCGGCGGAACGATCGTATTGTAGGCACGAGCCAGACGCGTAATCGAGTCCAGCAGGATGACGACGTCGCGCTTGTGCTCGACCAGCCGCTTCGCCTTCTCAATCACCATCTCAGCAACCTGTACGTGACGCGCTGCAGGCTCGTCGAACGTGGAGCTGATCACTTCGCCCTTCACGCTGCGCTGCATGTCCGTAACTTCTTCCGGACGCTCATCGATCAGCAGCACAATCAGCACCACCTCAGGATGGTTCGCCGTAATGCTGTTTGCGATGGACTGCAGCAGCATCGTCTTACCCGTCCGCGGCGGAGCCACAATCAAACCACGCTGCCCCTTGCCCACCGGAGTCAGCAGGTCCATCACGCGTCCGGAGATGTGCTCACGCACCGTCTCCATCTTCACCCGCTCCTGCGCATACAGCGGAGTCAGGTTGTCGAACAGGATCTTGTTGCGGGTCTCTTCCGGGCTCTCAAAGTTGATCGCCTCGATCTTCACCAGCGCGAAGTACTTCTCACCCTCATGCGGAGGGCGGACGTTGCCGCTGATCGTGTCGCCCGTCTTCAAATCAAACTTGCGGATTTGCGACGGCGAGACGTAGATATCATCCGGGCCAGGCAGATAGTTATAGTCTGGAGACCGCAGAAAACCATAGCCATCCGGCAGGATTTCCAGCACTCCTTCAGCAAAGATGTGCCCTTCTTTTTCGCTCTGTGCCTGCAGGATTTTGAAGATCAGGTCTTGCTTCCGCAGACCGCTCGTACCTGCAATGTCGAGACCGCGTGCGAGCTTGCTCAGCTCCGCGATGTTGTGCTCTTTCAATTCGGAGATTGTCATGTTGTACCTTGGTAATTTTTATTGGGAGGAATATGGGAAAGGCGGGATCTGCTTGACGAGGGGGTCGTGCGGAAGGCCAGAATGTAATGGGAAATGATGATGCAGTGCGGAGGGACAACGGAAAGCGGTGGAACTGTCAGATGGGGGTGAAGCAGCCGCGCGTTAGGCCGCGCGGCGTTCCTGCAATTGTATCTTCTCGACCACTGCTTCGCCAGACTCATCCATTGGGATAGTGTCCTTGAAGCGGTCCAGAACTTCATTGGTCGTGTCCTGCAAGCGGGTGTTGGGCTTGTGCAGTTTACGGGTCGCCTTCGAAGCCAGTTGACACAGTTCGTAGCGATTGTTCACGTGCGTGAGAGCTCCAAAAATCAGATCTGAGCGCATAATTTCTCCTTTTCAGTTGTCGTCCCGGCTGTCGCATCGATTGCGCTGACTTGCCTTGGAGTCGTTCCATCATTCGTGAGTTACGAAAACACGAAGTTTTTATCTGTACATTCGTTAGACGCCAATAAATCATAGAAAGATTGATGAATTCTTCAGAAATCAGAAGAATTACACTATCTCAAAACACCATCACTATTGCTTTGAATCAGGAAGTCCACATGGTTTCAGACACTTAGGTCGATAGCTATGTAAATCCTCTATACCTCAGAAGTCAGAAGGAAGATAAGGGTAAAGTTGGTATCAGGAGTGGAAGGGCTCAGAATGCAGTAGACACTCAAACCGAACGTTCATCTGACGCTTCTACTTCAACTTCATCTCAAACAGATGCATCTTGGGGTACTCATGAAAAGTAAATGGTCTGGGGGCCAAGGTCAATACTTTTAATGGAAAGCCGAGATAAAAAATATCCCGAAAATGGAATTATTTCGCTGCGCAAACAGAACTTGTATCTCATTTATTTTCTGAACCTTATACAGCTCTCAAAACTACTCAAGACCAGTAGCTTCGGTCCAAAGTGCGGTATTGGATCGCCTCCGCAATATGTTTGACCGCAATATCCCGTTCCCCGCCCAAATCAGCCACCGTACGCGCGACTTTCAGGATCCGGTCATGCGCCCTGGCACTCAGCCCCTGCTGCTGCATGGCTCGTTCCAGCAGGCGTTCCGCGTCGCTGGAGAGCTCACAATACATCCGTATCTGCTGGGTATTCATCTGCGAATTGGAGTAGATTTGCCGCGACACACCCTTGGCTGTCCCCTTGGTCCGCTCGCCCTCTGCGCTGAACCGTTCGTGCTGCAGCTCGCGCGCCGCCAGAACGCGCGCCCGTATCTCCGCTGACCCCTCCGCCGCCGATCCTCCACGCAGCTCCTTATACTGCACGGCAGGGACCTCCAGGTGAATGTCGATCCGATCTAACAGAGGCCCACTTACCTTGCTGACGTACCGCTGAATCATCGGAGGCGTACACATACACTCCCGGCTCTTGTCGTTGAAGTAGCCGCAAGGACAAGGATTCATCGCAGCCGCCAGCATGAATCTGGCGGGAAAGGTCAAGCTCATCGCCGCACGAGCAATCGTGACCGTTCCATCCTCCAGCGGCTGCCGCAGTACCTCCAGTACATTCCTCGGAAACTCCGGCAACTCATCCAGAAACAGCAGGCCGTTATGCGCCAGGCTCACCTCACCCGGCCTTGGAATCATTCCTCCACCAATCAGCCCCGCATCCGAGATGGTGTGGTGCGGCGAACGGAATGGACGGTGCGTCACCAATCCCAGCTCCGCATCCAGCACTCCGGCTACTGAATGGATCTTCGTCGTCTCCAGCGCCTCTTCAAATCGCAGCGGTGCCAGGATCGACGGCAGCCGCTTCGCCAGCATCGTTTTGCCGGAGCCCGGCGGCCCGATCATCAACACATTGTGCCCACCGGCAGCCGCCACCTCCAGCGCTCGCTTGGCAACATGCTGGCCGCGTACGTCCTTGAAGTCATGCGGAAAGTGCTGCAACTCGTCCAGCAGGTCATTCGCCTTCACCTGTAGAGGCGTCGCTGAAATCGTCCCAAATGACGCGGAATTCAGCAGCTCCCGCACCTCCAGCAGCGAATGCACCGGGTACACATTCACCCCCTGCACCACCGCGGCCTCCTTCGCATTGCTCGCCGGAATCACCAGGTTCTTGATCCCCTTGGCCAGCGCCGCAATCGCTATTGGAAGCATGCCCTGCACAGCGCGAAGACTCCCATCCAGCCCCAGCTCGCCCACCAGCAGATAGTCACTCAGGTCTTTCAGGTGGAGCGCCCCATACGCTCCCAGTATCCCGATCGCAATCGGCAGGTC
>JANYER010000253.1 GCA_025359825.1 Granulicella sp. | reverse complement strand
GTTGCGCCCGATAAGAGGAGTGTGGACGAGCTGACTCAGGAGTTTCTGGCGGAGAGCATGGAAGGGTTGGACCGCATGGAGCGGTGCCTGACCGAGCTGGAGGTGCGCCCCGGCGATGGCGAGCTGGTGGCGGAGATCTTTCGCGCGGTGCATACGATCAAAGGGACGACGGGGTTCCTGGGTTTTGTGCGGTTGGAGCGGTTGGCCCATGCGGGCGAGAACCTGCTAGGTGCGCTGCGGGATGGGACGCTGGGGGTGAGCGAAGAGTTAATCAGTGGACTGCTGCAGTTGATGGATGGCCTGCGGCGGATTCTGCGGCTGATTGAGGGTACGGGTGGCGAAGGTATTCGGGCGGGAGATGACGATACGGCCTTGATTGCCGAACTGGAGAGGTTGAATGGTGCGGGTGCGAGTGTGGTGTTGGCGGCAAAGGTAGAGGCTGCGAGCGAGGTGATTGAGTCTGGAGCGCCGCTTGAGAAGTGTGGGGGGGAGGTTGCGAGTTTTGTAACTGAATCAGGTGCAAACGATAAGTCGCTGCGGATCGGCGTGGATGTGCTGAACCGGATGATGAACCTGGTGGGCGACCTGGTGCTGACGCGGAACCAGTTGCTGCAGAGTGATGTGGCGGCGGCGAACTTTGCGGAGCTGACACGGCGGCTGGATGGGACGACGGCTGACCTGCGGGAGACGGTAATGCAGGCGCGGATGCAGCCGGTAGGGAATCTGTTCAGCAAGTTTCCGCGGATGGTGCGGGACCTGGCGAAGTCGTGCGGGCGCGTGGTGCGGGTGGAGTTTGCAGGCGCTGAGACGGGGCTGGACAAGAGCCTGCTGGAGGCGGTGAAGGACCCGCTGACCCATGCGGTGCGGAATGCGGTGGACCATGGCATTGAGGCTCCGGAGGAGCGGGTGCTGGCGGGCAAGGCGGCAGAGGGTTGTGTGCGGCTGCGGGCGTATCAGCAGAGCGGTTTTGTGGTGATCGAGATTGCGGATGACGGCGCGGGGATTGCGACGGCGCGGGTGCTGGCGAAGGCAGTGGAGCGCGGGCTGGTGACGGAGGAGCAGGCGGCTGTGATGTCGGAGCGAGAGGCGCTGCAACTGATCTTTCTGCCGGGGTTCTCGACGGCGGCGGCGGTGACGCATGTGTCTGGCCGAGGCGTGGGGATGGATGTGGTGCGGTCGAATGTGGAGAAGGTGGGCGGCAGCGTGGAGGTGGAGTCTCGAGTTGGTTTAGGGACGACGTTGCGGCTGCGGGTGCCGCTGACGTTGGCGATTGTTCCGGCGCTGGTGGTGCGGAGTGGAGGACAGAGTTTTGCGTTGCCGCAGAGTGCACTGGCTGAACTGCTGTATGTGGCTGAGGGCGAGGTGTCGGCTGCTGTGGAGCGCATGGGTGGCGCGGAATTTTATCGGCTGCGGGAGCGGTTGCTGCCGCTGGTCTGGCTGGAACAGCTACTGGGGTTGGAGTCTGCCGCGCAACGGGGCGGGCATGGATTTTATGTGGCGGTGCTGGAGTCTGAAGGGCGGCGGTATGGGTTGGTCGTGGATGAGCTGCTTGCGCCGGAGGAGATTGTGGTGAAGCCGCTGTCTGCGGTGTTGCGAGAGATTGGTTTGTACTCTGGGGCGACGGTGCTGGGGAACGGGGCGCTGGCTTTGATCCTGGATGTGGGAGAGGTGGCAGCGCGGGCAGGAGTGCAAATGGTGGATGCGGGATTGAAGTTGACCGAGGTGGTTGCTGACTCGGGGAAGAAAGCTGCGGAGACTTCGCTGCTGGTGTTTGAAGAGCAAGATGGAGAGCGCAAGGCGCTGCCACTGCAGATGGTGGAGCGGATCGAGAGCGTTCCTCTGCAGGAGATCGAGTGCGTAGGGGGACGAGCGGTGCTGCAGTACCGAGGCGAGATTCTGATGTTGGAGGATGCGGGTGGTGTGGTGGCTTCGATGCGGAAGGCGGCGCAATCGGAGGAGGGGAGCGTGGTTACGGTGTTGATCTGTGGGACGCGACTGCACGGGGGGTCGCAGCAGGATGGGCGGCGCAGCGGACGGGTGGTGCGGCGGGTCCTGGATGTGACGGAGGGGACTTTGCTGGTGGCGGGTGAGGTGGATGCGGAGCTGATGAGTGAGGACGAGCTGGCGCTGGTGCATCAACGTGTGACGGTAGTGTGCAGGATTGCCGGAGCGGCGGATTTGGCGGAGGTTGCTTGAGCGTACAGGCAGAGTTTGCGGTGCTGGAGTGCGGGCAGGCGGATGAGACGGGGATGGTCTCGACCTGTTCGTTGACGATCGGGAGTGCGCTGTTTGGGCTGGAGACGAGGACGGTGCGAGAGGTGCTGGGGGAGTGCATGATGCAGAAGATTCCGCTGGCACCGCGGTATGTTGCCGGGGTGGTTTCGAACCGGGGCGAGGTGCTGACGACGCTGAGTCTGCGCGCTCTGCTGGGGTTGGAGGAGTATGCAGGGCCGAGTGTGGTTATGGTGCTGGATGGAGAGGGCGGCGAGGAACGGTTTGGGTTATTGGTGGATGCGGTGGGCGGGGTGATGCGGGTCTCGGCGGCTGCGCTGGAGGCGAACCCGAGCACGTTGAGTGAGCGGAACAAGGCGTTATTCGACGGGGCGTATAAGCTGCCCGATGGCCTGATGATCCGTCTGGATGGAAGGAAGCTGCTGCCGTCACGGCTGCGTGAGACTGAGATTTTTTTGTAGAGATACCGAACGTAAAAGGGGACCGGAATGCGAGCACTGATTGTGGACGATTCGAGTTTTATACGGGAGTACCTGCGGCAGAACCTGCAACGGATGGGCATGGTGTGCGAGGAGGCCGGCAATGGACAGGAGGCACTGGATGCCTTTGGCCGCGAGGCTGGGTTCGGCGAGGGAGGGTTCGACCTGATGCTGCTGGACGTGAATATGCCGGTGATGAACGGGCTGGAGTGCGTGCGGATTCTGCGGGAGAAGAAGCTGGGCCCGGAGACACGGGTGATGATGGTGACGACGGAGGCGGACAGCTCCTACATTGGGCGCGCGCTGGAGTATGGGGCGGACGAGTTTTTGATGAAGCCGTTTACTGCGGAGGCGCTGCGGGAGAAGCTGGCGATTCTTGGATTTGAGATTGCGGCTTAGCGAGTAGGGTGTGTCCCGTGGTAGTCAGCGGCACAAGAGGGAGTGGCATGATCGAGATGAAGAGACGGGTGGTCCGCGTGCTGGTGGCGGATGATTCCGCAGTGATGCGTGGAATATTGCGGACGCTGTTTGCGGCCCATGCGGAAAAGCCGCAGGGTGACCTGCCTCCGATGGAGGTATGCGGTGAGGCAGCGGATGGTGTGGAGTGCCTGGCGGCGGTGCACCGATTGGAGCCGGATGTTCTGCTGCTGGACCTGGAGATGCCGCGGATGCATGGCCTGGATGTACTGGACCGGCTGCGTGCCGCAAGTCCCGGGCTGCCGGTAGTGATGTGTAGTGCCTATACGGAGCGGGGTGCGCGCACGACGGTGGATGCGTTGGCGCGGGGCGCCGCGGACTATGTGATGAAGCCGAGCGCAGAGGGCGGCGTAGTAAGTGCAATGGAGACTTTGAAGGACCAGTTGCTGCCGAAGATCGCGGCGCTGGCGGAGCGGCGCAATCGCATGCGGGAGGCAGGGCAGGGGTCACGAATTGGCTGGGGAACTGGCGCGAGCGGGACAGGGCTGGACGCGGCACCGGACGCGGGCCCAACGCGGGTTGAGGCGCTGGTGATTGGTGTCTCCACGGGTGGACCGGCGGCGCTGGAGGTGGTGTTGCCGCAATTGCCGCGAGACCTGCCGGTGCCGGTGCTGATCGCGCAGCATATGCCGAAGTTGTTTACGGGGGAGCTGGCGGCACGATTGGACCAGTGCTGCGAGCTGCCAGTGAAGGAGGCCTATGAGGGTGCGGTGCCGATACCGGGTACGGTGTGGCTGGCGCCGGGCGATGTGCATATGGAGATTGGGCGAGCGCGCCACCGGGATGGCGAAGGTGCTGGATTGGCGCGAGTGAGCCTGCACCAGGAGTGTCCGGTGAACTACTGCCGTCCTTCCGTAGACCGGTTATTTGAATCGGCGGTGGAGGTGTATGGGGCAGGGACGCTGGCGCTGGTACTGACAGGAATGGGCGCGGACGGGCTGGTGGGAGCACGGAAGATCCATGCCGCAGGCGGGACCGTGCTGGCGCAGGATGAGGCGACGTCGGTGGTGTGGGGGATGCCGGGACGGGTGGCGCAGTCGGGGATTGCGAGCTCGGTGCTGCCGCTGTCGATGCTGGCGGAGGAGTTGACGCGACTGATATGGACGGGGCGGCTATGGACGGGACGACGTGGGGTGAGGCTGCGAGGTGAAAGCAGCGGCTTACTGGGACGTGCGGCTGGGATGCGCCGGCAGTATGCGGAGGTGGCGGATGGGTTGCTCTGACTCGGACTATACGTATCTGCGAAAACTGGTGCTGGCACAATCGTCGAACCTGATCGACCCCTCGCGCAATGCGCTGTTTGAGACACGGCTGACGCCGATGGCCCGGCTGGCGGGCGTGGCGAACCTGGAGGAGTTTGTCGGGGTGCTGCGGAAGGACACACGTCCGCAACTGCACCGTGCGGTGGCGGAGACGATGACGATCAATGAGACGAGCTTCTTTCGCGACCGGCTGCCGTTTGAGATGCTGCGGGAGACGGTGCTGCCGGATTTGATTGCACGGCGACGAGGGCAGCGGCGGCTGCGAATTTGGAGTGCGGCGAGCTCTACCGGGCAGGAGGCGTACAGCATGGCGATGCTGCTGTGTGAGCACTTTCCGGAACTCGCTAGCTGGGACGTAATGATTATAGGGACGGACCTGTCGCGCGAGGTGATTGAGACGGCGCGTGCCGGCCGCTACCGGAGGATCGATGTGAACCGGGGCCTGCCGGTGCGGATGCTGATGAAGTATCTGGAGCGGGATGGAGAGATGTGGGAGATGTGCGCGCGGGCGCAGGCGATGTGCGAGTTCCAGGAGCTGAACCTGTGTGCGGGGACGCAGTCGTTTTCGGAGATGCCTGAGTTTGACCTGGTGCTGCTGCGGAATGTGCTGCTGTATTTCTCGCAGCCAGACCGCAGCCGGGTGTTTGGCAAGGTGCGGCGGCAGATCGCGACAGATGGGTATTTACTGCTGGGGAATGCAGAGCAGGCGGAGGATTCAACCAAGTTGTTTACGGTAGAGTTTGCTACGGGCTGCTATGTTTACCGACCTGCAAATGCGGAGTGATTTGTAAGCTGTTGGGATGGACTTGAGGGAGCTCGGGCGCATCGTATGGTGTGCGGCGGTATGCTGCTGAGAGTGTGATTTCGACAGACTGATGCCGCCTAAGGTTTTGCAGCAAGCGAAAAATTCGGGCAAGACCAAGCGGACCGTAAAGGCCGCTTGTATTGCCGTGCCTGCGATTCCAGATCTGGTGGATTCGGCGGTCGATACTAAAGTGTCGGCGGATGCTGCGCTGGGGCTGTTTCACCCGATTACGGAGCGATGGTTTCGGGCGGTGTTCGATGGGCCTACGGCTCCGCAGGTGGAGGGGTGGCCGGCGATTGCGCAGGGTGAGTCGACGCTGATCCTGGCACCTACAGGGACAGGTAAGACGCTGACGGCGTTTCTGTGGTGTCTCGACAAGCTGATGCTGCGGACGGATGTGGACGCGGTGAAAGGGTGCCGGGTGGTGTATCTCTCCCCGCTGAAGGCGTTGGCTGCCGACGTGGAGCGAAACTTGCGCTCTCCGCTGGCGGGGATTGCGAATATGGCTCGGCGCGAGGGTGTCGCGGTGCGGGTGCCGGAGATCAGCGTGCGGACAGGAGACACGTCACCGAAGGACCGGGCGCGGTTTGCGCGGCATCCAGGGGACATTTTGATTACGACTCCGGAGTCGCTGTATCTGCTGCTGACGAGCGAGGCGGGTGAAGGGCTGCGGTCGGTAGAGACGGTGATTATCGACGAGATTCATGCGCTGGTGCCGAGTAAGCGGGGGGCGCATATGGCTCTGTCGCTGGAGCGGCTGGAGGCGTTGACTGGGCGGCGGGTGCAGCGGATTGGGTTGTCGGCTACGCAGCGGCCGCTGGAGGAGGTGGCTCGGTTTTTGGGGGGTGCCGAGACGACTCGGATTTTTGAGGCTGGTGCTGATACGGCTCAGACAGCGAGCGATGGAGACGCGCTGGATGCTGTTCTGAAGAGCACGGCGAGTGACGATGGGGTGAAGCCGGATGTGGGTTCGGATGCACCACGGTATCGTCCGGTGACGGTGGTGAATGCTGGTGCGAGGAAAGTGCTGGAGCTGAGGGTTGAAGTTCCGGTGGAGGACATGGCGCGGCTAGGGGAGATCGAGGAGCAGCCGAGTGGGGCGGCGAGCCAGGGGCCGAAGCGGACTTCGATCTGGCAGAGTATTCATCCGCGACTGCTGGAGATTATTCGAGGACGGACGTCGACGCTGATCTTTGTGAATGCTCGCAGAGTGGCGGAGCGGCTGGCGGGGGCGATCAATGAACTTGCGGGGGAGCCGATTGCGCGGGCGCACCACGGGTCACTTGCGGCGGCGCAGCGGGTGGAGATTGAGGAGTTACTGAAGGCAGGAAAGATTAAGGCGTTGGTGGCGACGAGCTCGCTGGAGTTGGGGATCGATATGGGGGCGATTGATCTGGTGATCCAGATTGAAGCGCCGCCTTCGGTGGCGAGTGGGATGCAACGGATTGGGCGGGCGGGGCACTCGGTGGGGATGCCTTCGGCCGGGATTATTTTTCCGAAGTATCGTGCGGACCTGATCGCGTGCGCGGCGGTGACGCGGGCGATGCACGAGGGCCATGTGGAGTCGACGCGGTTTCTGCGGAACCCGCTGGATGTGCTGGCGCAGCAGATTGTGGCGGTGATTGCGCATCCGCCGTTGAGTGTGGCTGATGCGGTGCTGCGACGCAAGCATACGACGGAGGAGGAGGAGAGCCCGGGGATCTCGTATGAGGCGTTGTTGGGGTTGGTGCGTGGGGCGGCGCCGTTTGCGGGGATGAGTCGCGGGATGTTCGATGGGGTGCTGGATATGCTGGCGGGGCGATATCCGTCGGATGAGTTTGCGGAGCTGCGTCCGCGAATTACGTGGGACCGAACGAAGAACTGGATTACGCCGCGAGCGGGTGTGAAGCGGATTGCGATTTTGAATGGCGGGACGATTCCTGATCGTGGGCTGTACGGGGTGTTTCTGGCGGGGAGCCATGCGAAGCCGATTCGGGTCGGGGAGCTGGATGAGGAGATGGTGTTCGAGAGTCGGACGGGCGACACGTTTATTCTTGGGGCGTCGACGTGGCGGATCGATGAGATTACGCATGACCGGGTGCTGGTGACGCCTGCTCCGGGTGAGGCGGGGAAGATGCCGTTCTGGCACGGGGACCGGGCTGGACGGCCATTGGAGTTTGGCCGGAGGATTGGCGCGCTGGTGCGGGAGCTGCGCGAGATGCCCCGAAGTGTGGCAATGGCGCGGCTGACCACGGAGCACGATTTGGAGCCGGGTGCGGCAGAGAATGTGCTGCGGTATTTGGCGGACCAGGAGATTGTAACCACAGTGGTTCCAGATGACAGGAACATCGTGATTGAGCGGGTACGGGACGAGCTGGGGGACTGGCGAGTGTGTTTTCTTACACCGTTTGGGAGCAGAGTTCATGCTCCGTGGGCGATGGCGATCACGGCGAAGCTGCGGGCTGCGGGTGGCAGTAGCGATGTGGAGACGATGTGGAGTGAGGACGGGTTTGTGCTGCGGTTTCCGGAGAGCGATGTGGCCCCGGATGTCGAGGCGCTGATGCTGGAGCCGCAGGAGGCGGCGGAGCTGGTGCTGCGGCAGTTGGGGTCGACGGCACTGTTTGCGGCGAAGTTTCGGGAGAGTGCTTCGCGGGCTTTGTTGTTGCCGCGGAGGAGAGCGGATGGGCGGACTCCGTTGTGGCAGCAGCGGAAACGGGCGTACGACTTGCTGAGTGTGGCTAGCCGGTATCCGGGGTTTCCTATTTTGCTGGAGGCTTACCGGGAGTGTCTGCGGGATGTATTTGATATGCCGGCGCTGATGGAGACGTTGCAGGCGATTGCGAATCGTACGCTGCGGGTGCATACGGCGGACTCGCGAACACCGAGCCCGTTTGCGAGTGCGCTGCTGTTTAGTTATGTGGCGAACTACATCTATGACGGGGATGCTCCGCTGGCGGAGCGGCGGGCGCAGGCGTTGAGTATCGACCAGGACCAGTTGCGGGAGCTGATGGGCGATGCGGACCTGCGAGAGCTGTTGGACCTGAATGCGATTGAGGAGACGGAGGAGCAGCTGCAGTGTGTGGTTGATCCGTATAAGGCGCGGACGATGGATGGGGTGCACGATCTACTGCTGCGGCTGGGAGATTTGAGCCGGACGGAGTTGCTGCGGCGATGTGTCACGGATTCGGTTGCCGATGGAGTTGGCAAGCTGATGCGGGCGCGTCGGGTGCTGGAGGTGCAGGTTGCGGGGGAGAAGCGGCTGATTGCGGTGGAGGATGCGGCGCGCTATCGAGACGCGCTGGGAGTGCCTTTGCCGCCGGGTCTTCCGGGTGCGTTTCTGGAGGAGAACGCTGACGCTATGGTGGACCTGGTGCGGCGGTTTGCGCGGACGAATGGGCCGTTTACGACGCACGATGTGGCGGCACGGTTTGCGTTGCCGAACGCGAGTGTGGAGAGCGTGCTGCAGCGACTGGTGCAGATTGGGCGAGTGGTGGAGGGTGGGTTCCGACCGGGCGGGGTGCATCGGGAGTGGTGTGATGCGGAGGTGCTGCGTGCGATTCGGCGGAGGTCGCTGGCTCGGCTGCGGAAGGAGGTTGAGCCGGTGGAGCAGCGGGTGCTGGCGCGGCTGCTGACGCGGTGGCAGGGTGTAGTGCAGCCGAGGCGAGGGCTGGATGCGCTGCTGGATGTGATTGAGAATCTGCAGGGCGCTCCGCTACCTGCTTCGGTGCTGGAGACGGAGGTTTTGCCGGCTCGGGTGCTGGGATACAAGAGCGCGGACCTGGATATGCTGATCGCCGCGGGTGAGGTGGTGTGGGTGGGGTTTGAGCCGATTGGGGAGCGGGATGGGCGCGTGGGTCTGTACCTTGCGGAGAAGCTGCCGGTGTTGTGGCAGGCGCGGGCTGCGGAGAGTAAGCCCGTTGATGGCAGTGCGAAGGCAAGTACGAAGCAGGAGGAGATTGTTGCGTATTTGCGGGCGCGCGGGGCTTCTTTCTTTCAGGACCTTCATGAAGGGCTGGGAGGCGGGTATCCGGGGGAGACGCTGGAGGCTTTGTGGGGGCTGGTGTGGAAGGGGATGGTAACGAACGATGGCATGGCGGCGCTGCGGGCCTATGGCGAGCGAACGGCGGCGAGCACGGGGCGGGGCGGGAAGGCGGGGCGGCGGGTGCATCAGCAGGGCGCGGGTTTTCGATCGAGGCGGACAACTCCGCCGACGGGGCAGGGGCGCTGGGGGTTGAATATGGCTGCGTTTGCGGAGGGTGGGGTGGGGACTGCCTGGAGCCTGGCCATGGCTACGCAGTTGTTGACGCGGTATGGGGTGGTGTTTCGCGAGACGGCGCACGCTGAGGGATTGGTAGGTGGGTTCAGCGCAGTATATGACGTGCTGAAGGCGATGGAGGAGAGTGGCAAGGTGCGGCGGGGGTACTTTGCTGCGGACCTTGGTGCGACGCAGTTTGCGATGCCGGCTGCGGTGGACCTGCTGCGGAGCCTGCGGGTGGAGCGCGAGGGCGAGCGAGCGGAGATGTTGATGCTGGCGGCGACCGATCCGGCGAATCCGTATGGGTCGCTGCTGCGCTGGCCTGCCGGAGGGGATTCGGGATCTTCGCTGACGCGGAGTGTGGGGGCGCGGGTGATCTTGTGTGATGGCGCTTTGGTGGCGTACCTGCGGCGAGGAAATCCGAATGTGCAGGTGTTTCTACCGGAGGAGGAGCCGGGGCGGGGGCAGGTGGCACGAGCGCTGGCGGAGTTCTTTGTCGCGAAGGTGCAGGGCGATCGCGAGGGAGACGATGCGACTGGCCGAGCAGGCATGTTGATTGCGACGTTGAATGGGGTAGCGGTGGCGGAGCATTGGATGGCACGGGCGTTGCTGGATGCGGGGTTTGTGGCGGGGGCGATGGGCTTTAATGTACGTCGAATGCTGCCAGGTGTGCCGCGCGGGTAAGTGGTGCAGGGTGCTTGCGTATGACCCATTTTGGGGATAGCTACTGTCTTCCGGCGGATTAGAATTTGCTTAGATTTTTGGAGATGTCATGTATCTGGTAGCCATCGATTGGAACGTCAACGACGCGGTATTGCGGACCCCCGCAGTGCCAGTGGGGCTGCGTCTTCGTTCGGGTGGTGAACGCAGGTGAATTAGTACAGGAGTACCAACATGGGCCCGGCCGACGACCTTTCTGAGCAATACGGCAACGAAGTACCACGATGGTTCTACCGAAACACTGTCCAGAGCGATGAGCTTCTGTGTGCCTCGGCCTATGGAGCAAGCCCTGGTTACCGATCCAGCCGACGACATGACGTACCGGACTGTACTGACGCACTACTGTTTTGTGCGGTGACAGTCAGCGCTCGATCTTCCACTCATTCTCGATTGATCTCTGCTGCAGCTGTGCCTCGCGGAGGTGGGATCTAATGTGCCCTCTCCTTTCGGGTCTGCGTAACGAGAGCGGCCAGGTGATTGTGCTGGCGGCCGTGGGTATGAGCGCGATTATGGGCTTTATGGCGCTGGCTGTGGACGTAGGCCAGGTGCGCTATGCGAAGCGACAGATGCAGATGCAGGTCGATGCGGCGGCGCTGGCAGGGGCGCTGGAGGTCTCGGCGTGTGCCGGCGTGCAGAACTGCTCTGCGCTGCGGGCGGCCGCACAGAATGCGCTGACGGAGAATGGCGCGACGATAACGACGGTGCTGACGAATTGCGCCCCAGGCACGGGCACAACGATCGGGTTGACGATGACCATCAACAATGGGCCATGCGCGCAGGGGGCGGCCGATCCGAACAAGGGGAAGAGCTCCTTTGTTGAGGTGCTGCTGGCGAAGTCGCAGCCTACTTATTTTGCCCGGGTGCTGGGGTTCAATAGTGTTCCGCTGGCGGTACGTGCCGAGGCGGCGCGCACGAATGGGACGAACTGTATGTATGCTCTCGACCCAACTTCCAGCAACGCTTTATCGGTCGACCTGCTGGCTTCCGTGAATTCTTCGTGCGGCATCATGGTGGAGTCTTCTTCGAGCAGTGCGCTGGGCTGCAGCTTGTTGGCTTAGGTTGGGGCATCCCAAATCAATATCGTGGGGAGCTATGCGACGCTGCTTTGCGCTATCAATCCGACGCCCAGTATCCATGTTGGGATGCCGAACCCGAGCGATCCGCTGGCGAATCTTCCCAAGCCGAATGTGCCGGCCTGCGGGACGAGCACGGGAACCCCGTATTTCGGCTCGGCATCGGCGTTGAACATTAACGGAACGGCAGTGCTGTATCCGGACGGAGCGTACTGCGGAGGCATCAACATCAAGCCTGGTGCGAATGTAACGTTTATGCCGGGTACGTATGTACTGACTTCAAAGAATGGGTCGACGACCAAGAGCCCTGGTGGCTTGAATGTTGACCTGGGGACCACGGTTAATGGGACGGGTGTGACGTTTTACAACCTTGGGCCGAGTGGTGGAGTGACCTTTGGATTCAGCTCCTTTACGTTCGGTGGTGTGAACCTGGTGGCCCCGACTTCGGGGGTTTACTCTGGCATTCTCTTCTTCCAGGACCCGGGGAACACAGCGCAGGCAACGATCATCGGCAGTTCCAGTTGGAACACTGTTTTGGAAGGGGCCTACTACTTTCCGAAGGGCAAGGTGGTCTTCGCCTTGGATGGGCCAGCCA
This sequence comes from Granulicella sp., assembly GCA_025359825.1. Lineage (GTDB taxonomy): Bacteria > Acidobacteriota > Terriglobia > Terriglobales > Acidobacteriaceae > Edaphobacter. The sequence continues at coordinate 4,530 of JANYER010000253.1, read as the reverse complement.
ACTACAACATTCTCGTCGCCTACGACATCGAGTTTGCCGTGTTGACGTTTGGCAGTACGACTCTAACAAGTGGGGTCAAAAGCAATTATTCTTCGCTGGCCAATGGATCTCCGGTCGGCGGGTCAGGCGCGGTGATGGTGCAATGAGAGCAGGACGCAGATCACAGATACAGCGTGTTTCAAGGTCAGGAGTCCGTGGTGGGCTTGGGAGCGAGGCAGGTTCCAGTGTGCTGGAGGTGGCGCTGCTGTTGCCGGTCCTGGTCGCGTTGTTGATCGGGGCGGTGGACTTTGGCAAAGGCTACTACCTGGCGATTGAGGTAGCGGCGGCGGCTGAGGCCGGGGCGCTATACGGCAGCCAGAACTGGTCAGACACGTCGGGTATGCAGAGCGCGGCGCTGCTGGACGCATCGGATACTCCAGGCGTTCAGGCGACTGCAAGCTATGGGTGCGAGTGCTCGGATGGGAGCTCTGCGATTGCCATTTGCACGACTTCGCCGACCTGCGCAGTGAACGTGGTGAATTATGTGCAGGTGAATACGACGGCCAATTACACGCCGATCTTTCCTTATCCCGGGATACCTTCCGTGTTCGCGCTGAAGGGCGCTTCGCGGCTGCGATCCGGGCACTAGAGTTGCTGGACGCACCCCACCAGGAGGCAGCGATGTTCCATACGATTCGTGTACGGCAGGCCCGTCTGCGGGCTGGGTTTCTGGCGGAAGAGAGCGGCAGCAGCTTGATCGAGTTTGGGGTATCGATCACCTTGCTGTTGCTGATTATCTTTGGCGTGATGGACTGCTCGCGGGCGCTGTATGCGTACCACTTCGTATCGAATGCGGCACGGGATGCGACGCGATACGCGATGGTGCGCGGGTCTTCGTGGAACAACGCGAGCTGCACGTCGGCGTTTTCCGCAAGCTGTACAGCGGGTTCTACGGATGTGACGAACTACGTGAAGGCGATGACGCCGATGGGATTCTCGGCGAATCAGTTGCTGGTCAATACGACGTGGCCGGGGACTACGGTTAAGGGAACGGATTGCAGTGCGACCAACGTAAACAACACGCCGGGGTGCGTGGTGAATGTGCAGGTGAGCTACACGTTTAATTTTGTGCTGCCATTCCTGCCGAAGAACTCATTGCTGTTGAGTAGTACTTCGAAGGTGGTGATCGCACAGTAGTTTCGATGCGATGGAAGTGCGAGGCTGGCGGGCGAGGCTGGCGGGCGGGGTGCGGAGGGAATTGGCGTAGGCTTAAGGCAGGGGGTGCGATGCCGGAAGGCGACACAATCTATCGGGCTGCACGGGCGTTGCAGCGGGTGCTGGGTGGGCAGGTGGTGACCGGGTTTGAGACGGGGCTGGCTCCGCTGGCACGAGTAGAGGATGAAGCCACGCTGGTGGGGCGGGTGGTGGAGAAGGTGGAGTCGCGGGGGAAGTGGTGCCTGATGTACTTCAGCGGCGATTTGATTTTAGTGACGCACATGTTGATGAGTGGGAGCTGGCATGTGTATCGAACGGGCGAGCGTTGGCGGATGCCGCGCCGAGCGATGCGGGTGGTGGTGCGGACGGCGGATTGGGAGGCGGTGGCGTTTAATGTGCCGATCGCGGAGTTCCATACGGCGCGCAGTCTAGAGCGGAGCAGCCAGGTGCCGAAGCTGGGGCCGGATATTCTTGCGGATGAGTTCACGGTGGAGGGTGGCGTCGCTCGATTGCGGACGTATGCGCGCGAGCATCCGGAGGCTGAGGTTGGTGTGGTGCTACTGAATCAGCGGGTGATGGCGGGGCTTGGAAATGTCTATAAGAGTGAGATCGCTTTTTCTGCGGGGGTGAATCCGTTTCGTGCGATGCGGACGGTCTCCGAGAAGGAGTTGGAGGCGATGGTGGATTTTTCGCAGCGCTATATGAAGGCGAATGTTGTGGACGGGAAGGGTGATGGGATTGTGACGTATTCCGGACCGCGGCGGACTACGGGTGCGACGAACCGTGAGGAGCGGCTGTGGGTATATGGCCGGCAGGGGCAGGAGTGCCGGCGGTGTGGGGCTGCGGTGATGATGCGGAAGCAGGGGGAGCAGGCTCGGTCGACTTATTGGTGTCCTGAGTGCCAGCCCTGGGTGGGGGAGGGGAGAGCTCCGGTGGGGAAGACGGTGGTGGTACGAAGGCGGCGGGTTGGGTGTTAGGACTGCGCCTTGATTCAGAGCGCTTACTGAGGGGGGGGAGTGGGGTCAGGCTTGGGGTCGTTCGTGTCTTTGCCGCCGCCGAAGATCTTCTGGAAGATGTTTTTCTTCTTCTTTTCGGCTGGCTGATTGGGGTCGGGCAGGTTGCCGTCCGGGGGAGTGTTGCCGGGGCGCTGGGCGGCGGCTTCGGGAGTGCCAGGAGTAGGTTCAGAGTGGCCGCCGATGCCGAAGATCTTCTGGATGAAGTTCTGCGGGGAGTCGGCCATGTGGCTGCAGGTGTTCTGCGGGGCGGTGCCATCAAGGAAGGCGGCGTAGTAGTTTCCAGTGGGGCAGGAGGAGTCTGCGAGCAGGCCGGTGTAGCGGTCGATGCGGTAGCTGGTGACGCCCTCGGGGGGGGAAAAGGATTTGACATCGGAGTATTGAGGCAGCTTGATGGCGCGGTTCATGAACTCGGCCCAGATGGGCGCGGCGGCGGTGGCGCCCTGCATCTTGATGTCGGTGTAGTCGTCGTTGCCGACCCAGATGATGCAGATGAGGTTGGAGGTGTATCCAGCGAACCAGGCGTCGTGGGAGGTACCGGTCTTGCCGGCGGCGGGTGCGCTGAAGCCTCGTCCGCGGACGGCGGCGGCGGTGCCGCGGGACATGACGCCCTCAAGCAGAGATTGCGTGAGATAAGCGGTGCGGGGGTCGAGAACCTGCTTGGCCTCAGGGGTGAAGTCGGAGACGATATCGCCGTTGGTGTTGCGGACGCTGGCCAACATCCACGGCTTGAGGTGAACACCGTTGTTGGCGAAGACGGTGTAGGCACCAGCCATATCGAGAGGCGTCGCGTTATAGGTGCCGATGGCGACGGAGGGCGTGGCACGGGCGTTGACGATGCCGGAAGAACGGGCAAGTGCGGCGACGTTCTCGTACCCGACCATCTTGGCGAGGCTTATGGTGGCGATGTTGAGCGAGTGAGCCAGGGCATCGGCGGCGGTGACCATGCCGGGATACTCGCCGCGCTCAAAGTTGCTGGGGATGTAGCTCTGGCCGTTGGTGCCGAAGTCCTGCGGGTCGTCGTTGATTCGAGTAACGGCGGTGAAGACGCCCTCATCCCCAAGGGACATGTTGTTGAGCGAGGTGTTGTAGGCGGTAGCGTAGACGAAGGGTTTGAAGATGGAGCCGGTGGGACGCTCGGCCATAGCGTGATTGAGCTGCGAGACGCTGTAGTTGCGGCCACCTACAAGCGCCAGAACCTGGCCCGTGTGGGGGTTAAGCGCAATGAGCGAGACCTGCGGGTAGGTGATGGGGGTCGGGGTGCCATCCTTGGGCGTCTTGTGCTGCTTGCGGACGAGTTCGTCGACGATCTTCATGCCGACCTCTACGGCCTCGGAGGCGACGCGCTGTAGTTCTGGGTCGAGCGAGGTGTAGATGCGAAGGCTCTGGCGGGCGGTGTCGTTGTCGCCGACGCGCTGGATGATCTGGTCGTGGACGAGGTCGATGAAGTACGGGGCTTCGCTGGCTTCGACGTTGGTGGCAGTGAGGTGGAGCGGCTCGGCCTTGGCGCGGGTAGCCTCGGACTCGGTGATGGCACCGATCTGGACCATGGAGGAGAGCACCAGGTTGCGGCGGGTCATGGCGCGTTCGGGGTGGCGGTAGGGGTTGAGGTAGTTGGGAGACTGGATGGTGCCGGCAAGTAGGGCGCACTCGGCGGTGTCAAGCTGGCCTAGCGGCTTGCCGAAGAAGGCTTGGGCGGCCTCTCCGAAGCCGTTGACGGCGTAGCTGCCGCGTTGACCGAGGTTGATCTGGTTGGCGTACATCTCGAATATCTGCTGCTTGGTGAATCGCGACTCGAGTTGGAAGGAGATGAGGATCTCAATGAGCTTGCGCTTGATGCGCTTCTCGGGCGAGAGGAAGAATCCGCGCGCGAGTTGCTGGGTGAGGGTGGAACCGCCGCAGGCCTTCTTGCCGCTGATGATGTCGGTGAAGCCGCACTTGATGGTGCGGAGGTAGTTGATGCCGCCGTGGTTGAAGAAGTCCCGGTCTTCAATGGCGAGGACGGCCTGCACCATGCGCGGCGGAATCTCAGAGTAAGTCACGAGGCGGCGCTTGGTGCGGTTCTTGTCCTCTGAGAGGGAGGTGATGAGCTGGGGCTCGAGCGAGTATCCGCGCAGGGCGACGCCATTCTCTGCGGTGATGGACTGAACCTCGCCGCCGGTGGTGTCGATGGTGGCACCGTCGGTCGCGTGGTAGCTCTGCTGACCGGGCTTGATGCGGACGGTGTCGCCGGTGAGGGTGAAGGTGCCGAGCTGCGAGTTGGCGTTGTAGCCGGCCTGGCGAAGTTCGCGGGCGATGAAGGCTGCGGTGAGCTTCTGGCCGG
>JANYER010000249.1 GCA_025359825.1 Granulicella sp. | reverse complement strand
GTTATGGCGGATGAGAAGAAGCAGGACGGCGAAGGCAAGGGACTCGGCGGTAGTTCGGGCGGGGGCTTGGGTGACCTGGTGAAGGCTGAGTCGATGATTCAGCTGGCGATTGCGCTGCCGGCGGGTTGCCTGATCGGGTGGCTGCTGGGGCATTGGGCGGACCAGCATTTCCACCAGGGGTGGATTGGGATTCTGGGGATCATTTTGGGTGCTGTGGGTGGGTTTATCCAGATCTTTACGACGGCGTCCAGATTTTTGAAGCGAGGGGACTGAACGCAAATCTCCTGACACGTGCAGCAGACGTTTACTTGCAGTGCCGTTTTTCTTGGGAAAAAACGACCATGAGATTCTCAACCAGCGCTACACCTTCAGGAGATTTGCTTAAATGGACGAGATGACTCCTTTGCCTTCTGATGGTTCCGGCCTGCTGGCTGGATTTACGGATGCTGACTTTCGGCGCACGATGCTGCGGGCGCTGCGGTTGCTGGCGGTGCTGGCAGTGATTCTGGGTGCGCTGGTGTGGTGGAAGATGGGGTGGCACAGTGCGGCACTGCTGGTGGTTGGGGCACTGATTTCAGGCTCTGGCCTGTACGAGTGGCTGCGGCTGATGACGGCGGTGATGACGCGAATGGACGGTGGCGGGACGGCCAAGCCACTGACCATGGTTCTGGTGAACTTCTTCCTGCGCCTGGGGCTGACGGTAGTGCTTCTGTATGTTAGCCTTAGGACTCTGGATGGTTCGGTCTTCGCGCTGGCGGGAGGCCTTGTTTTGGGGGTGTTCGCACTCTCGATTGAGGCGCTTCGGTTGATGAAGGCCTGGACGGTTTAGGTATCAAAAAACCAAAAATAAGCACTACGAAAGTCTTCTCTTAATTTTTATATATGGCCACTCAGTTACTGTTTACCCGAGTTTTGAATGAGCACCTCGCCGCGCCTGTCACCGCGCTGCTACAGGCGTTTCATGTGCATCCTGCAAACCCCCAAACGCCGATTACGAATGCGTTTGCAATGGAGTTGCTGGTGTTTCTGCTGCTGGTGGCGTACTTCGCGCTGGTGCGTTCGACCCTGAGCGTGGAGAAGCCGGGCGCAGCCCAGCACCTGGCGGAGATGACCCACGGCTTTGTTTCGGAGCAGACGGAGTCCATCATCGGGCACGGGTATGAGCGTTTTTCGAGCTACCTGACGGCGCTGCTGCTGTTCATCCTGGTGAGCAACCTGATGGGCCTGGTCCCTGGGCTGGAGTCCCCTACGGCAGACGTTGTGGTGCCGCTGGGATTCGCGCTGGTGACGTTTCTGTACTACCACTACCATGGTGTGCGTTCGAACGGTGTGAGCTACTACAAGCAGTTTGTCGGGCCGGTGTGGTGGTTGAGCTGGCTGCTGCTGCCGATCGAGATCATCTCGCACTTTGCGCGTGTGCTCTCGTTGACGGTGCGTTTGTTTGCGAATATGTTTGCGGGCGACCTGGTGACCATGGCGTTCTTCTCGCTGGTGCCGATCGGTATTCCGCTGATCTTTTTGGGTCTTCATCTTGGCGTGGCCGTGGTGCAGGCGTATGTGTTCTTCCTGCTGGCGGCGATCTATCTCTCGCTTGCCGTGGCACATGATCATTAGAGTTTGAGTTGGACTGACTTTGAGTTTGCTGGCCGGGGGCTCCCTCCGGACGGTAGGTAGGAACGTCGTACAGCGTGAGGGGGCCAGCACGGTGAGCCTTAACCACCGACTGGCGGCGTATTTGATGGGAGAAGGAGTACTACATGAAGCAGCTACAGTATTTGTTTATGACGTTAGCCGTGATGTTGCTTGCAACGCCGGCTTTTGCGCAGGGTGTGAACCATGATGTTGCGAACCAGTGGCTGCCCATCGGCGCCGGCCTGGGCATGGCCCTTGCGGCTGGCCTTTGCGGTCTCGGCCAGGGTAAGGCGACGGCTTCGGCTACCGAAGCGTTGGCTCGTAACCCGGGTGCTCGTCCTGGAATCTTTATCTTCCTGATTCTTGGTCTGGCGTTCATCGAGTCCCTCGCACTGTTCACGTTCGTCATCATCTTCCTGAAGGTCACCCCGATTCAGTAAGAGTCTTTCAGCTGTGCAGAAGGGCCTCCGCTTTGGCGGGGCCCTTTTGTTTTGTGGGGAATAGCTTTACGGCGGGACTAAAGTCCCGCCCTTTAAAAGCGCTGACGTTCAGGGGTCTTTAGCGGATTTCCATGCGGACCTGCATGTGGCAGTTGTCGGGGTGGGCGGTGCACTGGTGGCGGGCGTCCTCGATCATGGTGGCGGTGCCGGCGTAGTGGGCGAGCCAGAGGGTGTTGCCGGGCAGGATGCCGAGGACCAGGGTAGCTACAGTGGCGATAGTGAGCCCGGCCAGGGCGGGGAGGGTGATCTTGGCGGAGGAAGCTACGGATTCGGTTTCAGCGGTGGGCTTGGAGTAGACCGCCGCGAGCAGGCACAGGTAGTAGAAGCAGGCGATGCCGGAGTTGAGCAGACCGATGACGGCGAGCCAGATGTGGCCGGAGCCGATGGCGGCGGAGAAGACGTAGAACTTGCCGAAGAAGCCGCCGGTGAAGGGGATTCCGATGAGCGAGAGCAGGAAGAAGGCGAAGACTCCGGCGAGGGCAGGGCGGTGGGAGGCGAGGCCGCGGTAGTCGTCGAGGGTGCGGAGGGTCTCGTGGAAGCCGCCGATCTGGGTGATGACGGCGAAGGCACCGACGTTCATGGCGGCGTAGGCGGCGGTGTAGAAGGCGGCTGAGGAGATGGCTTCGATGGGGAAGGCGGTGAAGGCGACCAGGAGGTATCCGGCGTGGGCGATGCTGGAGTAGGCCAGCATGCGCTTGACGTCGCGCTGGAGCAGGGCACCGAGGTTGCCGACGGTCATGGAGAGAGCGGCCAGGATCCAGATGAGGATGGACCAGCGGTGCTGCATGGTGGGGAAGCCGGAGAAGGTGATGCGCAGCAGGACGGCGAAGGCAGCGGCCTTGGGGGCGGTGGACATCAACCCAACCACCGGAGCAGGAGCTCCTTGATAGACATCTGGGGTCCAGACGTGGAAGGGTGCGGCGGAGACTTTGAAGCCGAGTCCGATGAGCATCATGGCGAGGGCGGTGAAGGCGAGGCGTGGGGTAGCTGTGCTGCCGAGGCCGGCGGCGATGGCGGAGATGCTGGTGGAGCCGGTGGCTCCGAAGGCCAGGGCGATGCCGTAGAGGAAGAAGGCGGTGGCGAAGGAGCCGAGGAGGAAGTACTTGATGGAGGATTCGGAGGCGGTGGCCTGGCCCTTGCGGAAGCCCGCCATGATGTAGGTGGCGATGGAAGAGATTTCCAAGCCGACGAAGACCATGAGGAGCTCGACGGAGCAGGTCATGAGCATCATTCCGACTGCGCCGAAGAGGGCCAACGCGAAATACTCACCGGCGTGGGTGGCGTTGCCGTCAAAGTAGTCCAGCGAGCCGAGCAGGGTGACGAGCACGACGGCGGCGATGAGGAGGTGGAAGAAGACGGAGAAGGCGTCGGTCTGGATGTTGCCGGAGAAGGCGTGGACGGTGCCGTAGCCGAGCTGGAACCAGCTCGCTGCGCCGGCGAGGAGGGTGCCGAAGATGGCGATCCAGCCGAGGGGTTTGCGGGAGGCGCCGGGCTTAAGGCAGGGCTCGGCGAGCATGATGATGACGCCGGCGATGGTGAGGATGTACTCGGGCAGGAGCGCGAGAATATTTGGAGACAAAGTGGGCATTAGCGCTGGCCGCCTTCCGTGTACTGGTGTTGGGGGAAGTTGGAGCCGGGGACCGAGTAGACGGCGTTGGCGGGATGCGAAGAGGTGGTGCTGGGATTTGCGAGATCGACGCCGACGGTGTCGATAGCGTTCATCCAGTAGGGCGAGGCAACACCCATGGCGAGCATCAGGAGCATGACGGGCCAGAGGGCTAGATGCTCGCGAGCGTCGATGTCCCAGCCGGTGACGGATTGGGATTTGAGGCCGAGGTTGCCGTAGAAGATCTTCTGGATCATCAGGAGCATGTAGGCGGCGGTGAGGATGACTCCGGTGGTGGCGAGGGCGGTGTAGAAGGCGTGATGCAGGATGTTGGCCTGCATGGCGCCGGAGAAGACCAGGAACTCACCGACGAAGCCGTTGAGGATGGGCAGGCCGATGACCGAGAGGGTAGTGATGACGAAGAGGGTGACCATCCAGGGGAACTTCTGGGCGAGACCGCCGAACTCGCGGACGTCGTAGGTGCCGTAGCGCTCGTAAAGCAGGCCGAGCAGCATGAAGAGGGCTGCGCCGCCGATGCCTTCGTTGAGGGTCTGGTAGATGCCACCGTCAATACCGGCGATGGTGAAGGTGAAGATGCCGAGGACGACGACGCTGACGTGGCCGAGGGCGCCGTAGGCGGCCAGCTTCTTGAGGTCCTTCTGGACGAGAGCGAGGAGTGCTCCGTAGACGATGCCGATGGCCCCGAGGGCAATAAGCAGGGGAGCGATGTGGCGGGACTGGTCGGGGAAGATGCCGAAAGAGAAGCGCAGGATGGAGTAGAGGCCGAGCTTACCGGCGAGCACCATGACGGCGGCGGTGGGGGCTTCGGAGACAGCATCGACCAGCCAGCCGTGCAGCGGGAAGATCGGGACCTTGACGGCGAATGCGCCGAGGAAGGCGAGCGAGCAGAGCCACAGGGCGGCGGAGTTGGTGGAGATGCCGTGGGTTGCGGCCAGCGCGGTGAGCTGCGGGATGTCGAATGTGCCGGTGGTGACGTAGAGCCAGAGCACGGCGACCAGCATGACGGCGGAGGGGATAAAGGCGTAGAGGAAGTACTTGATGGCGGCGCGGCGGCGGTTCTCGGTGCGGCCGAAGACGGCGATCAGGATGGCCATAGGGACGAGGGTGAGTTCCCAGAAGGCGTAATAAAGGAAGAGATCCAGCGAGACGAAGACGCCGAGCATGGCGACCTGCTGGAGCAGGAAGAGGATGTAGAAGAGCTTCTTGCGCTCGGAGATGGTGCGCCAGGAGATGAGGACGCCAAGAGGGGCGAGGAATCCAGTGAGGACGATGAGCCACATGGAGAGGCCGTCGACGCCGAGGTGGTAGCGGATGGCGGGTGCGTCGATCCAAGCGATGTTCTGCTCAAACTGATAGCCGCTGGCACCTGAAGCGCCAGCACCGTACGCGAAGTGAGCCGGGAGGTGCAGGGTCATCGCGAAGGTGATGAGGGTGATGGCAAGCGCCGCCCATTGGAGGGCCTTCCCCTTATCCGGCAATGCGGCGAGGAGAACCGCGCCCGCAAGCGGAGTGAAGGTGAGGAGGGTCAGGATGGAGTGGTCTAGATTCATGGGTTGCTATCGATTCCTGGTAGTGCTCGGTGCTGAGTGCAAGTGCAGAAGCAGATCCCTACGGGATGACAAACAAAAAAACGACAACAAAAAAGCGACAAACAAAAGGTTAGTGCTGCCAGAGGCTGCGGCCGAAGATCATGAGGACCATGACGGCGGCGGCCCCGAAGGCGAGCCAGCCGGCGTAGGAGCGGATGTTGCCGGACTGCATACGGCGGGTGATGGAGCTGAGGCCGCGAGTAGTCGCTCCGGCGAGTGCTCCGGAGCCGTTGACCAGGCCGCTATCGATCAGGCCGCCCAGGATGAGGCGGGTGAACATCAGCAGAGGAGTAATGATGGCTGCGTTGTAGAGCTCGTCGATGGAGAACTTGTTCTCGACCAGGCGGTAGAGGCCGGGGGCTTTCTTTGCGTACGCGGCTGCGCTGCCGGGCTTCTTGAAGTACCAGAGGTAGGCGAAGCCGAAGCCGAGGACGCCGGCGAAGACCGAGGTAGCGGCCAGACCAAGCTCAAGGCCATGGCTGGCTACGGTGTTGACGACTTCTTCGTGTGCGCCGCTGGTGAAGACAGGAGCGAGGAACTCTTCAATTTCGTTATGGCCGCCCATGGCTGCGGGCACACCAACCCAGCCACCGATGATGGAGAGGATGGCGAGCAGGATGAGGGGGACGGTCATGATCCACGGGGACTCATGGACGCCGTGGGCGTGCGTGGCCTGAGCATCATCGTGCTCACCCTCAGCGGCGTGATGGGCTGCGGCGTGCTCGTCGAAGCGGGATGCGCCGAAGAAGGTCTTAAACCACAGGCGGAACATGTAGAACGAAGTCATCAGGGCGGTGATGAGGCCGACCAGCCACAGGACTTTGGCGAGCGGGTTGTTGGAGATGTAGGCCTGGTAGAGGATCTCGTCCTTGGAGAAGAAGCCAGCGAGGGGCGGGATGCCGGCGATGGCGACGACGCCTGCGGTCATGGTCCAGAAGGTGATGGGGATCTTGCGCCACAGGCCGCCCATCTTGCGCATGTCCTGTTCGCCTGACAGAGCGTGGATGACGGAACCCGCGGCGAGGAAGAGCAGGGCCTTGAAGAAGGCGTGGGTGAGAAGGTGGAAGATGCCGGCGGTGTAGGCGCCGACTCCGCAGGCCATGAACATGTAGCCGAGCTGGGAGACGGTGGAGTAGGCGAGTACGCGTTTGATATCGTGCTGGACCATGCCGATGCAGGCAGCGAAGAGAGCAGTGGAGGCTCCGATGATGGAGACGACGAGCAGGGCGTAGGGGCTGCGGTCAAAGAGGACGTGGCAGCGGGCGACCATATAGATGCCAGCCGTGACCATCGTCGCGGCGTGGATGAGGGCCGAGACTGGGGTGGGGCCTTCCATGGCGTCGGGGAGCCAGACGTAGAGGGGAATCTGGGCGGACTTACCCGCAGCGCCGAGAACCAAAAGGAGGGCAATGGTGGTGAGGGTTCCGCCGTGCCAGTCCGGATTGGCCTGAATGGCGGAGAAGACCTGGCTGAAGTCCAGCGAGCCGAAGTGGGAGATGATGAGGAACATCGCGAGCAGGAAGCCGAAGTCACCGATGCGGTTGACGACGAAGGCTTTCTTGCCAGCGTTGGCGGCAGAATCCTTCTTGAAGTAGAAGCCGATCAGCAGGTAGGAGGCGAGACCGACGCCCTCCCAGCCGACAAACAGCAGCAGGAAGCTCGAGGAGAGTACCAGCACCAGCATGAAGAACATGAACAGGTTGAGGTAGGCGAAGAAGCGCCAGTAGCCCTCTTCGTGCGCCATGTATCCGGCGGAGTAGAGGTGGATGAGGAAGCCGACGCCGGTGACGACGCCCAGCATGATGAGGGTGAGGTGGTCGACGGTGAAGGCGAAGTCGACGACGAAGTTGGTGATCTTGATCCAGGGGCCGGAGCTGACGCTGAGGGTGAGCGGGCCGCCGTTGAACTTCATGTAGAGCCAGAGCTGGAGGACGATTACCGCAGGATACGCGGTCGCGAGCAGGGCAATGGTGGTGACGACGGGGCGCGACAGCTTGCGGCCGATAGTTCCGTTGATCAGGAAGCCGGCGAGAGGAAGCAGCGGGATGAGCCAGAGCAGATTTGTGTTGAACATTAAGTTTGAAGAGCTCGTTTGCTAATTTTTCAAAAGGTTGATCTGGTCGACGTTGAGGGTCTGCCGGGTACGGAAGATGGCGATGATAATGGCGAGTCCGACGGCAGCTTCCGCCGCAGCGACGACCATCACGAAGAAGACGAAGATCTGGCCCTGGACCAGGTGCCACATATGGGCGAAGGCGACGAAGGTCAGGTTGACGGCATTGAGCATCAGCTCAATCGACATGAAGATGGTGATGATGTTTCGCTTGATGAGGAAGGCGGCGACCCCGGTGGAGAAGAGGATGGCGGCGAGGATCAGATAGTAGGCGATAGGGACCATTATTGCTTCCTCCAACGCTTGTTCGCATAAAGAAGAGCCAAGCCAAAGAGCATTCCGAGGGCGATGGAGGCGATTGTTTCTGTGGGTGAGTGCATCGGCTACTGCTCCTTGCGGGCGAGGACGACTGCCCCGAGGATGGCTACCAGGATGAGGACGGAGGTGACCTCAAAGGGCAGCAGAAGTTTGGTGAAGAGGACGGAGCTGATCTCAACGATGTTGTTGGTGGCCTGTGAGAGCTGTCCGCCGAGGTTGGCGACGCCGAGGGCCTTGCTCTCCGACAGGAAGACGAAGCTGAGCAGGCAGAAGATGGCGGCAGCACCGGGGAAGCCTGCGATGTACGCGGCTCGGCTTCCGTGTGTGTTCTCTTCTTCGCCGGAGTTGAGCAGCATAATGACGAAGACGAATAGGACCATGATGGCGCCGGAGTAGACGATGACCTGGGCGGCGGCGAGGAACTCCGCACCGAGCGACCAGTAGAGGACGGCGAGCGACATCATAACCACCACCAGCGAGAGAGCGGAGTTGATGGGGTGCTTCTGCAGGAGGAGATTGATGGCTCCCGCTACTGCCAGACCGCCGAAGATGAGGAAGAGTGCCAGTTGCATGTTAAAACGCTCGATTCCTTCTTGAAAGCTTTGACTTCTTTGAAGCTGAGCACGTTAAAGGCTATGTGCTGATTGTAAAGCAGTGCGACCTGGGGTTAACAGCTTTAGGCTAGTGCGAGAAACGAGTGCTTCTGTGCTTATCCTCGCCAGGCGAGGATGAAGCTGGTGACGAGAATGTTGACCATGGCGATGGGCAGGAGAAATTTCCAACCGAATGCCATGAGCTGGTCGTAGCGAAAACGCGGCAGTGTTCCACGAACCCAGATGAACAGCAGCAGGAAGACAAGAACCTTTGCGACGAACCAGAAGATAGGCAGGATGGCAGCGATTATAGGGCCGCCGAAGGCCGGAATGAGACTGCCGAAGGGGCTGGATGGGCCACCGAAGAAGAGCAGGGTGGCGACGCAGCTTACGGTGATCATGTTGGCGTACTCGGCCATGAAGAACATGGCGAACTTCATGGAGGAGTATTCGGTGTGGTAGCCGGCGACGAGCTCGGATTCGGCCTCGGGGAGGTCGAAGGGGGAGCGGTTGGTCTCTGCGTAGGCTGCCATCAGATAGATAAAGAAAGCGACGAATTGGAAGCCACCAAAGACGTTCCAGGATGCGGCCCCGTGGCCGGATTGGCTGGCCACGATATCGCGCAGGCTGAGTGACTGGGCGCGTAGCACTACACCGACCAAAGACAGGCCGAGGGCGAGCTCGTAGGAGATCATCTGCGAGGTGGCGCGCAGGCTGCCGAGCAGAGCGAACTTGTTGTTCGACGACCAGCCGGAGAGGGCAATGCCGTAGACGCCGATGGAGGTGATCCCGAGGATGACCAGCAGGCCGATATTGACGTTGGCGACGTTGAAGATGTCCACGCCGACACCGTTGACGGTGATGGTCTGGAGCGCACCGAAAGGGACAACCGCGATAGAAATGAGCGAGCAGGTAAGCGCGATGATGGGCGCGATGATGAAAAGAGGACGCTCGGCGGCGAGGGGCAGGAGGTCTTCCTTGAGGAAGAGCTTGATGCCGTCGGCGAGGGGTTGGAGCAGGCCGAAGGGGCCGACGCGGGAGGGTCCCCAGCGGTTCTGGATGCGGCCCAGGACTTTACGCTCCAGCAGGACGGTGTAGGCGACCGCCGTGAGGGTGATCACGAGAACGACCGCCATCTTAAGCAGGCTGAGGAGCAGGTAGGTCTGGAACGGGCTGAGGTGTATGTGGCTCACGATATTTAGCTGTAGCTCCTGGCGTTGCTTCAGTCGGCTGCGGTCTGGATCTGGGTGAGAAGCGATGATGGGCGGAGGCTGTCGTTAGTCTGCAGGTCCGAGAGCATGGTGGAGTAGCGGCCGAGAGTGCCGGAGGTGAAGAGGGTATCGGCTGCGGGTTGGACGAGGTCGCGACGAGCTGTCTGGATTCCGATCTGGATGAGGCTGGAGGCGGCGGGCTCCAAATGCTGATCGTTGCCGGAGAGGAGTTGCAGCCGGAGGATGTTGTAGCCGGGGACGAGACGCTGAACCTCGTCCAGGATGGCCATGGGCTCGAAGGGGCTGAGGCGCGGCTCAAGGTTGTTGGCGGTGAGCCAGACGGCGTGGCGGTCTGCCTCGCCGGACTGTGCGCCGCGGGTCTGGCCCATGTCGGCGCGGAGGCCTTTGCCAAAGGGAACGAGGGTCTTCATGTTGGCACCCATTTTGTCGGCGATGCGGACGATCATCTCGAAGTCGGTGCGGACACCAGCGCGATCGCCAGCTTTTTTGACCTGCTGGAGGTCGCCGTAGGAGTTGGTGACAGAGCCAGCCTTCTCATAGAGGTTGGCGGCGGGTAGGATGACGTCGGCCAAGGCGGCAGTCTCGGTGAGGAACATGTCCTGCACGACGATGAAGGTGTTCTTGAGGGCGGCGGGATCGACACCGTAGCGGGCGACGGGGTTCGAGTTGACGACGTAGAGGGCTGCGAGTTCGCCCTTGCCAGCGGCGTCGAACATCTCGAGCAGGTCAAGACCGGGTGTGTTGGGGCTGGCGTACTCGGTGGCGAGGTCGTTGCTGCTGCCTACGGGCTGATAGCCGGGCAGCATGTCGGGGAGCAGGCCCATGTCGGACGCGCCGCGGGAGTTGGCGTAGTCGGAGAGCAGCGCAAACTTTGCGCCTGGAATGGTGAGGCCGAAGGCGATGAGCTTCTGCAGGTCGGCACCACGCAGTTCGGAGCCGATGAGGATGAGGAGGGTCTCCTCTGCCTTGACGGCGGCACCGAAGCTTGACAGTGCGGAGGCGTCATTAGCGGCACTGTGAGCGGCTGCTTCGTCGCCCCCGAGGTAGCTGGCGAGTGCGCTGTATCCGAAGGGTGCGAGGTGCAGGAAGGCCTTGGCCTGGCGGCGAAGTTTGATCTCAGCCGAGTTGGCGATGTAGAGCCTGGCGCGGTTCAGGCGGACGTTGGTGCGCAGGTTCCATGCGGTGGCAGGGGACTGGACGGTCGGGTCGCCGCCGACCAGCAGGATGGCGGGTGCACTGAGGGTATCGTGCAGCGAGGCAGTGCGTCCGGTGGTGCCGCTGAGGGCCTGGGCGAAAGCGACGTAGTCGGCGGTGCGGTGGTGGTCGATGTTGTTAGTGCCGAGTACGGTGCGAGCGAACTTCTGCAGTAGGTAGGCCTCTTCATTGGTGAGGCGGTTGCCGCCAAGGACGCCGATGCTCTTGCCGCCCTTGGTGTCTCGGATTTGGCGGAGATTGCGGCCGACGAGTTCGAGGGCGACCTCCCAGGAGACGGGCTTCAGCTCGCCGTTGGGCTGGCGGACGAGAGGCTGGGTGATGCGGTCTTCGTGGTTGGCGAAGTCAAAGGCGTAGCGGCCCTTGTTGCAGAGAAAGTCGCCGTTGATGCCGGACTTGTCGCGATTGTCGCCGCGAACGATTTCGCTGCCGTCGGAGGTGGAGCGAACGCCGAGAGTGGTCTTGCAGCCGTCGCCGCAGTGGGTGCAGACGGTGGCGACGTGGTTCATCTCCCACGGGCGGGTCTTATAGCGATAGGTGCCGGAGGTGAGCGCGCCTACAGGGCAGGCGTCGATGCACATGCCGCACTGCTCGCAGTCGACGCGGGCGAGGTCATCGGGGGACATGTGCGCGGGTACGTTGGGCGCAATGACGGCCGACGAGCCACGGTTCTGGATGCCGAGGGCGAAGACGTCCATGCCTTCGCCGCACATACGGACGCAGCGGTAGCAGAGGATGCAACGGGGGCGATCGAAATAGACGACCGGGGACCATTTCTGCTCTTCGCGGTGGTTCTTGGGTTCCGCGTAGAAGCTGTCGGCGGCGCCGTACTTGAAGGTCATGTCTTGCAGCTCACACTCGCCGCCAGCGTCGCAGACGGGGCAATCAAGTGGGTGGTTGCCGAGGAGCAGTTGCAGCGTGGCCTTTCGGGCCTGTGCGATCTCAGGAGTCTCGGTTGCTACGACCATGCCTTCGGCGACGGTGGTGGTGCAGGCAGTGGCGAGCTTCGGCTGCTTCTCGATGCGGACGACGCACATGCGGCAGGCGGCCTGGAGCGAGAGCCCGGGGTAGTAACAGAAGGCAGGAATCTCGATGCCAGCGGACTTGCAGGCCTCGATGAGGAGTGTGCCCGCGGGTGCGGTGATCTGTTTGCCGTCTACTGTAAGGGTTACATCTGCCATCTTAATTCCTCTGCTTCGACTTCTCGATCAGAATCTGCCGATCGTTGCTGCGGTGGGTGCGCGTGGTGACCACCCGGATTATTCCGATCACAAGCAATACCGCGATCAAGCCCCAGATGATTCGGGGTAGTGTGCTGCTCAATGTCCTGCGCCGACCAATTGCTCGACGGTGATAAGGGGTGTCCCGGCCTTGTGGCCTTCAATGTAGTCCTCAAACTCTTTGCGGAACTTCTTCACGAATCCGAGGGTGGGCATAGCAGCTGCGTCGCCGAGTGGGCAGAAGGTGCGACCCATCATGTTTTCGGCGAGGTACTGGACGTTGTCTACGTCCTTCTTCGATCCGCCACCGTTGTAGACGCGGGTGAGGGTCTTCTTGATCCAGTCCGTGCCTTCGCGGCAGGGGATGCACCAGCCGCAGGACTCGTGCTGGTAGAAGCTGATAACGCGGAGGGCGAACTCGACGATGGAGACAGTCTCGTCCAGCACGACGATGCCGCCAGAGCCGAGCATGGTGCCGGCCTTACCCATCTGGTCGAAGTCGAGGCCGACGTCGATCTCGTCTGCGGTGAGGACGGGGCAGGAAGAGCCACCGGGTACGACAGCCTTGAGCTTCTTGCCGTCCTTGATGCCGCCTGCTACATCGTAGATCGCTTTGCGGAGCGAGTAGCCCATGGGCAGCTCGTAGATGCCGGGGCGTTCAACGTGACCGGAGATGCCGAAGAGGCGTGTTCCGCCGTTACGCTCGCTGCCGAGCTTAGCGTACTCCTCGCCGCCCATCAGCAGAATGTGCGGGGCGTTGGCGATAGTCTCGGCGTTGTTGATGACGGTGGGGCCGCCGTAGAGGCCGACGACAGCAGGGAAGGGGGGCTTGATGCGAGGCACGCCGCGCTTACCCTCGAGCGACTCCATCAGGGCTGACTCTTCGCCAACTTCATAAGCACCGGCACCGGTCTGGGTGATGATGTCGAAGTCGACGCCCGTGCCGAAGATGTTCTTACCCAGGAAGCCCTTGGCGTAGGCGTCTGCGACGGCCTTTTCGACGATCTTGAGCAGGTAGCGGTACTCGCCGCGGAGGTAGATGAAGCCGAGCTTCGAACCGAT
>JANYER010000212.1 GCA_025359825.1 Granulicella sp. | reverse complement strand
CTTTGCTGGTTTCTCCCCGCGCCCCTCATCCAGCTACCCGGCCCTCGCCCGCCGGACTGCGCGCCCGGATTCAAGTTCCTCCTCCGGGACCTGCCCCTTTATTCCGTTGTGACCAGCGCGAATTTGCCTTCCCAGACTGTAGTATGTGCAAGAGGAAGAATTGTCATTCGCACCAAAAATGCACAAATCGTCTGCACAATTCCTACACAGCCAAAATTGACCGCATTAAAGTAATCAGAATCAATAACTTAAAAAATGTTTCTCACCCGCTCAGAATGACAGATTTTTGGTGGTTCATAAGAGAGCGGTCGTGCTTTGCACGATGCCCCACCCTATTGCGATAAAACTGCAAAAGGGTGGGGTACCCGCATTTGTGGAGCGCTGGGGATGACAGATTTTTGGTGGTTCATAAAACGGTCGTGCTTTCCACCCCAACGAGCAGAAGGGGCTCGCCGGGGACCCCGGTTTTGCACGATGCCCACCTTCGCGACGATGAAGCCGTCGCGAAGATGGGGCACCCGGTACATTCTCGGTTCCAGTTGAATTTGGCTGGTACTTAGAACTTGAGGAAGAAGCCTACGCCGGGTTCGAGGGTGTTGGTTTGCTGTTGGATGGTAAGGTAGTTCGCGCCGAAGTCAGGGGCTTTGTAGAAGGCCTGGCGGAGGTGGAGACGGACGCCGAAGTGTTTGGAGAAGAGAGCGTCGTCGATACCTACATTGTAGTAGTAGACCATGCGGGCCTGGGTGAGGAGGCCTTGTCCGCCGCCAGCGGTGGGGCGGAAGGCCATGGAGCCTACGCCGACTGCGGCGAAGGGTTTAAGGCCGAAGATGGAGGGGGTATGAGCGACGTAGCCGAGGGAGTACTCGGAGGCCTTGGCCTGGGCGCCGCCGGGGATGTAGTTGGTGTAGTTCTGGGTGAAGCGAGCCTGGGAGTAGTTGCCTTCAAAGCCGATGAGTGGGGACTTGACGTAGCGAAGGGTGGCGAGGAAGCCGACGGTGGTACTGGCGCGCTGGGTAACGGACTGTCTAAGGGGTGGGTTGAGAGCGTTAAGGCCGGTGACTTCTTTGGTGATCTGGCCGATGGCGGTGACGCCGAGTTCGAGGCGAGAGAGGTGGTGCTGGAGTGGGGACTCCGGAATGGCCTGCGCGGACAGGAGCGGGGCGGCGACTACGGTGAGGATGGCCAGGGCCAGGGTGGCGACAGAGCGCGGGCGAGACAGATTCAGCATTCCGGTTGAGACTCCTTACGTTGGTGTCTTTAGTCTACCGGATTGTTGGGTTGTCTGAGGGGGTGCGCTGAATCGGGAGTATGGGTGGCGGAGAGGAGAGCGGTCGTGCTTTGCACGATACCCCACCCTATTCCACCCCACCAATAAAAACCATCGGCGGGGACCCCGGCTATTGCGATGAAGCTGCAAAAGGGTGGGGCACCCGGCTGCAAGGGCTGAATGGTTCGAAGTGTATGGGTGGTGTGAGCGGTTTCGGGGTTCTTCGACTTCGCTCAGAATGACAGATTTTTGGTGGTTGGGAGGAAAGCGGTCGTGCTTTGCACGATACCCCACCCTATTGCGATGAAGCTGCAAAAGGGTGGGGCACCCGGCTGGAGGTGGAGGGGTCAGGCGGGTTTGACCAGGAGGGTGAGGTCTTCGATGGATTGGACGATGACCTCTGCGTGGATGGGGAGGTGGGAGTTATCGGTGAGGCGGGCCTGCCATAGCTCACCGCGAACTTCGACCTGTCCGGTGGGGGTAAGGGGGGTACGGGCAATGGCGAGTTTGCCGATCATGGCCTGGGGGCCGAGGAGGACCTTATTGCGTTTGGCGCGGAGGGCAAGAAGGGCGAGGCCGAAGGAGATGCTGCCGAAGCCGAGTCCGGCGGCGATGGCGATGGGGAGGTGGACGCGGAGCTCGGGGATGGGGGCGTCGACGAGGGTGGCGAGGCCGAAGATGAGGGCGGCGATGGCGGCTGCGGCGAGGACTCCGTGGCTTGTGTACTTGAGCTCCAGAATGAAGAGCACTACGGCGGCTACCAACAGGAAGACTGCGGTGTGGTGGATGGGCAGGAGGTTGAGGCCGAAGAGGGCGAGCAGGACGCAGAGGGTGCCGATGGCTCCGGGGACGATGGTGCCGGGGACGTTGAACTCGAGGTAGATGAGCAGGGCGCCGAGGACGAGAAGAAGGACGCTGAGGTCGGGGCTGGTGAGGCGGGTGAGGAGCTTCTCGCGGGTGGAGGGGGGGATGGTTTCGATGGTGGGTTGGGTGAGGTGGAGGGTGATGCTGGTGCCGTCGAGGCGGTGGATGGTCTGGCCGTCGAGGGCTTGGAGGAGGGCGGCTTCGGTGGGGGCGATGTGCTCGATGAGCTTAAGGTTGAGGGCTTCGGTGTCGCTATAGGACTTGGAATTGCGGACTGCATCTTCGGCGGCGTCGGGGTTGCGGTTGCGGCGGGTGGTGTAGGAGCGGAGGAAGGCTGCGGCGTCGTTCTCGATCTTGGTCTTGAGGATGGGGTCCATCTGGGCGGAGTTCTTGCCTTCGACGATGGGATGGGCGGCACCGGCGTTGGTGCCGGGAGCCATGGCGGCGATATCGGCGGCCTCGAGGATGAAGAAGCCTGCAGAGCCAGCCCGGCTGCCGGCGGGGGAGATGTAGATGGCGACCGGGGTAGGGGAGTTTTCGATGGCCTGGACGATGGTGCGGGTGGAGCTGAGGAAACCGCCGGGGGTTCCCATGGAGATGAGGACGAGGGAGGCGTGGCGGCTGGCGGCTTCGTCTAGGCCGCGCTGGAGGTAGGCAGCGGTGATGGGTTGGATAGTGTCGTGGAGGGTTAGGCGGAGGACCAGGGGTTGCTGGGCCTGGGTGGTGATGGGGAGAAGGAGTAGGGAGAGTACGAGCAGAAAGAGCGAAAAGCAGGTCCTTCGACTGCGCGTCTCGCGGTGAGGCTGCGAGGCGCTTCGCTCAGGATGACAGATTTTCCTGGATAGGTCAGGTTGTGTGATGAGGTCGGGTGCGGTTCGCTTTGCGAATGCCCACCTTAGCGCATTTCTCCCGTGGATGGGTATCCCGAAACGGGCTTGCGGTGACGTTTTCATTGGAGAAAACGCCCATAAAGATCGAAGCCCCGCGCTACACCTACGGGAGAAATGCTCTAGCGCGATACTGCTGCGCGAAGATGGGGCACCCGGGATTGGAGGCGATGGGCTAGGAGAGCGGTCGTGCTTCGCACGATACCCCACCCTATTCCACCCCACCGATAAAAACCATCGGCGGGGACCCCGGCTATTGCGATGAGACTGCAAAAGGGTGGGGCACCCGGATCTGTGGTCTCCGGAGAGGGCAGTAAGGGGTGGACTGCTGGTAACCCCACCCACGCGATGAGGCTGCGTGAATGGGGCACCCGGCAGGGATTGAGGAGGGCATACCCCAGGGGCTAAAGCCCGTCCGTTCTGATTCGAGAGAGAGGCCCAAGGCTGAAGCCTTGGGTTACCTAGAAGCAAAGACGAATTTGGCTGAACTATTTCAATACTCATGGGAGGGGTTGGTTGCGGGACTGGAGGGTTTGTTTGAGGGCCAGTGCGGCGGGGTTTTGGGGCTCGACGCGGAGGGCGTTGGAGACGTCGGAGGCGGCGGCGGGGAGATTATTTTCTTTGAGGTTGAGGCGGGCGAGGACGAGGTAGGCGGCGGCGTTGGGTTTGAGCTTGATGGCGAGCTGGGCTTCGATGCGGGCTTCGTCGGCGCTGACGCTTTGCTCGCGGACCTGGGCGAGACCGAGGTGGGCGGCGGGGTTCTGGCGATCGGCTACGATGGCGGACTGGAACTGCTGCTCGGCCTCGGGGAGGAGGCCCTGGGCGAGGTAGTCGTTGCCGGTCTGGATGTATTGGGTGGCTTGCTGGGTGGGGGGCAGGGTGGCGAGGCGGGCGGCGTTGAGTTGATCGAGCTGGAAGGCGGCCTGGCGGAAGGGTGCTTCGGAGTAGGTGCGGCGGATGCGCTCCTGGGGCTCGAACGTGTCTTTTGTCTGGGTGGGAGTGCGGCCGGCGGCGATGCGGGTGCTGAGTTGTTTGGCTTCGGTATCGGCGGGGCGGAGCTTGAGG
>JANYER010000204.1 GCA_025359825.1 Granulicella sp. | reverse complement strand
CCCCCGCTACCCCTCTGATTTACCATCAACCTCAATGCAACCGAACGTAAAGTCCCTGCTCCTCTCCGGCGCGCAACTCACCGACGCAGCCCTCGAACGCCTCCTGCCTTCACCCGACACCCTCCCCCACTCCATCCACCGCGCCATGCGTCACAGCACCTTCGCCGGAGGCAAGCGCCTTCGCCCCATCCTCTGCATGGAAGCCGCCCGTATGGTCGCAGGCATCGCAGACATACCCGTCGGAGCCGCCGACCTCGGTGCAGCATTAGAAATGCTCCCTAGCGCTTTACCGCCGCTGCCCAAGGGAGTAGAAGAACTCGGCGCAGCCCTCGAAATGCTCCACACCTACTCCCTCATCCACGACGACCTTCCCGCCCTCGATAACGACGACCTCCGCCGCGGCAAGCCCACCTGCCACGTAGTCTTCGGCGAAGCCATCGCCATCCTCGCTGGCGACGCCCTCCAAACCCTCGCCTTCCAGACCATCGCGCAACTCCCCACGAACCCCGCCACCGTAGTCGCGATCCTGAAAGACATCTCTCTCGCCGTAGGCACCGGAGTAGGCACCCACTCCCCGCTCCCCCCCGGCATGATCGGCGGCCAGGTCGTCGACATCGAATCCGAAGGCACCCCCCCCACAGCCGATCTAGTCGAGTCCATCCACCGTGCCAAGACCGGAGCCCTCATCACCACCAGCATCGTCGCCGGTGGCATCTACGGCGCAGCCGGACACGAGTCCGCCGACACCATCACCCGCCTCCGCACCTTCGGCGAAAAAGCCGGCCTCGCCTTCCAGATCATCGACGACGTCCTCGACATGACCCAGTCCTCCGCAGACCTCGGCAAGACCGCCGGCAAAGACACCGCCAGCATTAAGGCCACCTGGCCCGCCGTATACGGCATCGAGCAATCCGAAAAAGACGCCGCCCAACTCATCGCCGACGCCTTCGAAGCCCTCGCCCCCTTCGGCGAAGCCGCCACCCCACTCAAATCCCTCGCTCTCTACCTCGTCGAAAGAAAGAATTAGCCAAGGAAGCCTCCGCGTACTCTGCGCCCCTCCGCGCTCTCCGCGCCCGTCGTTCCAGCCCTTGGCTCCAGCCCGTCGTTCCGGTCACGAACGCAACCTCTTCCCAGCCGCACACCCCGCCATGTAAACTCGCGGCCATGAATACTCGTGTCTTCGTCGTCGCTGGCTGCCTGCTCTCCACTGCTCTCTCCACCTGCGCCTTCGCTCAGGGCACCCTGCTCGTAGCCAACCAGAAGGACCACACCCTCTCCTTCATCGACGCCGCCACCGCCAAACAGACCTTCGCACTCCAGGAAGACCGCATCACCGGCCACGAAGTCGCCACCTCGCCAGACGGCCGCACCGCCTACCTCCCCATCTACGGCGACGCTGGCGTAGGCCGACCCGGCACCGACGGCCACGAGATGCTCGTCATCGACGTCCCCTCCCACACCATTACCGGCACCGTCGACTTCGGCCACGGCGTCCGCCCCCACCTCCCCGTCTACGACACCCATCGCAACGTCCTCTACGTCTCCACCGAGCTCGACCAGACCATCACCGCCATCGACCCCAAGTCCCTCAAAATCCTTTACACCATCCCAACCGGCGCGGCCGAGTCGCACATGTTTGCCCTCTCCCACAACGGCAAGTTCGCCTACACCGCCAACGTCGGCCCCAGCTCCGTCTCCGTCCTCGATCTCAACACCCATAAGACTCTCGCCATCATCCCCATCCAGACCCCAGACGCCACGCCCGGCAAAGTCCGCGTCCAGCGCATGTCCGTCTCCAACGACGACAAGCTCATCTTCACCTCCGACTGGGACAAGCCCCGTCTCGCCGTCATCGACACCGCCACCCGCAAGCTCAAGACCTGGATCGAACTCCCCGGCACCGGCTACGGCAGCGCCTCCACTCACGACGGCCGCTACCTTATCATTTGCCTCTCCAAAGCCTCTAAGATGGCTGTCATTGACCTCAAGACCCTCAAAGTCGTCCAAACCATTGACGTCCCCGCCCAGCCCCAGGAGGTCCTCATCCGCCCCGACGGCCTCGTCGCCTACGTCTCCTGCAATAACGATCACAAGGTCGCAGCCATCGATCTCAAGACCTTCAAAGTCCAAACCCTCATCGACGCCGGAAACCTCGCCGACGGCCTCGCCTGGTCCAAATACTCCACCTCCACCAGCGCAGCCGGCGGCAGCCACTAAATCACCCGTGTCTTTCGCTCGATATCAGCCGCTAAAATAGCCCCATGAAGCGTCACGTCCTGATCTACGGCCTGATCGGTGGAACTCTCATCACCATCCTGCAATGGACGCAGTACCGCTTCCTCGTCCTCGAGCACTCCATCGAGATCTACGCCGGCCTCATCGCCCTCACCTTCGCCGTTCTCGGCATCTGGCTCGGCCTCCGCATCACCAGCCCGCCACAAAACACAACCGCCCCAAAACTCCCGGCCACCAGCGAGGCAAACGCAGTGGCCCTTGGCGTTGTGCCGCCACACAAGATACGAGACGACCGCGGCATCACCCCGCGCGAACTGGAAATCCTCAACCTCATCGCCCACGGCCTGAGCAATCGCGAGATCGCTGCCACCCTCTTCGTCAGCGAGAACACCGTCAAGACCCACTCCAGCCGCGTCTTCGACAAGCTCGGTGCACGCCGCCGCACCCAGGCCGTCCAACTGGGCAAACAGTTCGGCCTGCTTCCCTAGCTGAAGCAAACTCTCTACTTCGCCTCACCCAGAGGCATGATTTTGCCCCGCCACCCGCAAAATCACCCGAAAGAATGACGACAAGGCCCCCGTCTCCTCGGTAAAAGTGCGGTAGCATTCACTTCTGCCCAGAGGACACTCATCATGAAAAAGACCATCCTCACCTTCGGCCTCATCTCCGGCGTCATCTCCTCCATCCTCATGCTCTGCACCGCCCCCTTCCTCGAGAAGATCGGCGACAAGGGCGCCCTCATCGGCTACACCTGCATCATTGCCTCCTTTCTTCTCGTCTTCTTCGGCATCCGCAGCTACCGCGACAACGTCGGCCACGGCGTCATCAGCTTCAAAGACGCCTTCATCATCGGCATCTCCATCACAGTCATCTCCTGCGTCTTCTACGTCCTCACCTGGGAGGTCCTTTACTTCACCGTCTTCCCCGACTTCATGGACAAGTACGCCGCCCGCGTCCTCGAGAAACTCAAATCCACCGGCGCATCCCAGGCCGCCATCGAAGCCCAGACCCAGCAACTCAAAAAATATAAAGACCTCTACGCGAACCCCTTCTTCAACTTCGTCATGACCTTCATCGAGCCCTTCCCCGTCGGCCTCCTCATCACCCTGATCTCCTCCGCCATCCTGCGCAAGAAACCCCAGCAGCTACCCGTCTCAACCTCTCTACCCACTCCGTCATAGCATCTCGGCAAGCAGTCCGCAACAATTTAGAATAGAAGCAGCGTGACCTACACCATCGCAGCGCTGTACCGCTTCGTCGCCCTGCCAGAGCCCATCGCTCTGCGCGACGAACTGCGCGCCGCCTTCGCCGACACCGATCTCCGTGGCACCCTGCTCATCGCCCCAGAAGGAGTCAACGGCACCCTCGCAGGCTCCCCCGAAGTCATCGATCAACTACTCACCCTGCTCACCGAAAAAGTCGGCCTCGATCGTGCCGAAGTAAAGTTCTCCCACGCCCCCGAGCGTCCCTTCAAGCGACTCAAGTTCCGCCTCAAGGCCGAGATCATAGCCTTCCGCAAAGCCAAAGTCGACGCCACCCAGGCCGGCACCTACGTCGAGCCACACAACTGGAACACCCTCGTCGCCGACCCCGACGTCCTCCTGCTCGACACCCGCAACCACTACGAAACCGACCTCGGCACCTTCGCCGGAGCCATCACCCCTGGCATCGACACCTTCTCCGACTTCGTCACCTACGTCCGCGAAAACCTCGATGCCACTCGCCATCAGAAAGTCGCCATGTTCTGCACCGGCGGCATCCGCTGCGAGAAGGCCTCCGCCTTCATGCTGCAGGAGGGCTTCAGCGAGGTCTACCACCTCAAAGGCGGCATCCTCAAATACCTCGAAGACGTTCCCCCGCAGAGCAGTACCTGGCAGGGCGACTGCTACATCTTCGACGACCGCACCTCCGTCGGCCACGAAGACTTCAACAAGTCCTAAGCCCGCCAACTATCTACCGGATTCCCATCCCGTAAAGCACTTGCACTTCGGGCTGAAGGCCCGAGCTACCATAGCCTGGGGCAAAGCCCCGGGACTAGCCCCCACGCAAGATTTGCGGGCTGTAAGCCCGCGCTAAAAACCACCCACAGACCCTGCCTAATCAAACTTCCGCAGCCAAATATCCTTCACCGAAATCTTGCAAGGCTGACTCTCAATCTCGAACCCGATCAACCCCGGCTGATTATTCACCGAGTCCTTGTTGTCATCCAGAAACACCGCCATCAACTGCCCGTTCATGATGTGCATCATCACTCCACCGCGCGCGATGATCTCGTAGTCATTCCACTCATTCGTCTTCACATATCCGCCCAGCGCCTGCTTATCGCCAATCGTCGCGACCAGCCGGTTCGTCTGCCCTGGCAGCGCCTGCGTCACCTGCCCCCGGTACGCCAGAATCCCCTGCATCGTGTTCTCCGAGTACCACTGTCCCGAATACGACGCCGACTGCGCCCTCACCGGAAACCAGAAGTCAGCTTGCGGTCCCGTCATCATAAATTTCAGGTCGTACGGCGGCTGTCCCGCAGGCTGCGCACGCGTCCACGGAACCCCAGTCACACTCCGGTACTGAATCCCCCCGCCGCCGCCCTTCTCAATCTTCATCCGCAGCTTCAGGTCGAAGTCCCGTGTCTTGTCCCCGCCTTTGTCCTTGCGCTCTCCGACATACACGATGTAGTTATTACCCTTCGGCTTCCCTTCCAACGTCTCCCCCACCATCAAGCCGTCTTCCACTCGCCAGATGCTCGGGTCCGCATCCCAACCCGTAAAGCCCTTCCCGTCGAAGATCTGCTTATACCCCGTATGCTCGTCCAGGTCATACGGTGCCGGATCATGAAACTTCGGCATCCCAAGCAGCGTTTCGCCCTGCGAACCCTTCTGCGGAGGCCGCGCCGCCGGGGACTCCAACGCTGGCGGAACAACCTGCGCCGCAACCAACCCCGGTAATCCAAGCAGACATACACCCACCGCTATCCGCGAAAAAGACCCACCAACCACCCGATTCAAAATCACCATACAAGCCTCCGGCCTCAAAAATGAGACGATTCAAAAATCACATTGAGTCTAGCCGGATTAACCCACCTTGAGCCAAACAAATCTCCATCCTTCGAGATTTGTCTGGCTTAGGCGTAACTCAGTGACGGTCCCAGAACGGAGGAGGCTCAATCCCCAGCGCCCGCAGATACACATACCCCTGCCCACGATGGTGAATCTCGTTGTCGATGGCGTACTGGATCGTCCCCAGCCCCGTCATCTTCCACTGCCCAAACGCCGTATCCACCTCTGCAAATCGCGCCTCAGGAATCGTCGGAAACTTCTCGTTCAATTCCTTGGTGTGAGCATCCCACATCGCCAGTGTCTCGCTCTTGGTCTTAGGCTTCTGGTCAGCGAATTGCACCCATTTGCCCGTCGCGACGCCATCCACAATCGGCA